>NZ_JBHVDX010000283.1:0-10699 GCF_042802555.1 Streptomyces sp. NPDC057474
GACCGGGCCCGCCGCCAGGCGGGGGTGCCACGACGCTCAGCGGCTGATCAGCTGCTGGGCGTTGTTGTACATGATGTCGTCCTGGGCGGACTCGTCGAGTTCCGCGATGAGCTTGCGGAAGTCGCCGGGGGCGGCCAGGCCCTCCGCGTGCGGGAAGTCGGAGCCCATGACGATGGACTCGTGGTAGCCGAGCCGCTTGACGACGCCCACGATGTCGTCCTCCGGATAGGGCACCACCCGGACGTGCTTGCGGAAGACCTGGCTGGGGCGCTCGTCCAACTGCCCGCCGATCCAGGGGCCGTTGCGGCCCATGCCCCGGCTCTTGTCCATGTGGCGGACGAAGTGCGGCACCCACTCGGAGCCGAACTCGGAGACCAGGATGTTGATGTCGGGGAACCGCCCGAAGAGGTTGTCGAAGATCAGTGCGGAGAGCGTCTCCTCGATGGGGCGCTGGCCGTAGGTGTTCTGCCACTGCCAGGCCGACATCCGGAAGTGGATGGGGTTCGGGTCGAAGCCCCAGGAGGGGGCCACCTGCGAGTTGTAGTAGAACTCGCTGATGTGGTAGCAGACGCTCGCCTTCGCCTCGTTCACCAGCTTCCAGAACGGGTCGAAGTACGGGTCGCCCGGCGAGCGGCCGTACACCGGCCCGGTCGGCAGCAGGATGAAGCGGGCGCCCTGGTTCAGGACGTACTCCAACTCCTTGACCGCACTGGGCAGATCGCGCAGCGAGAGCAGGGCGGGGGCGTAGATGCGGCTCTGGTGGTCGAAGCCCCAGACCTCGTTCATGTACCGGTTGAACGAGTGGTAGTTGGCGTAGAGCGGCTCCACGCCCTTGACGTACTCCTCGGCGACCAGTGCCCAGCCGCCCGGGTAGATGATCGTCTGGTCCAGGCCCTGCTCGTCCATGACCCGCAGCCGGGACTCGCGGTTCTGGTACGACTCGTGCATGGGCTCGAACTGGTACGTCTCCTCCGGATTGCCCGAGGCCATCGCCTTGAGCATCTCCTTCAGTGAACCCGGGCGGTAGACCTGCCCGAATTCCGGTTCGAGACAGACGACGATCCGGTCCCCGGCGAGGATCACCTCCCGGCCGTCCGGGAGTGTCACCGGTGCGACCGCCGAGCCGAGGAACTCCTTCGGGAGGTAGCGGGTGAAGGAGTCCCGTTCCTCGTACATGTGCTGGTCGCAGTCGAAGATTCGCTTGCGTTGTTCGGCCATGGCCGTCGCCTCCGGACCCCAGGAGCTATTCAGTACGCCTCCTATAATTATCTAACTGTTTCTCGGAGGCAAGGGGTCATCGAGGAGAGACTCGTGGCCGGCGCGGCAGGGGCTCGCCGTAGCGTCGGGCGGCGGGTCGGTCGGGCGGCGGGTCAGTCGATGAGCTCCAGCACCGTCTTGGGTCCGGCGGCGTTCACGACGTCGTCGGCGCTGGAGATGTGCCGCTGCCACAGCTTCTCGGCCTCGTCGCCCTTGCCGGACTCGATCAGGCCGACCAGGCGTACGTGCGCCCGGTGCCCCTTGAGGGCCTGCGCCTTCTGGGTCTCGGCGTCGGTGGCGGCCGCGGTGTACGAGGCGTTGGCGCGGTCGATGATGTTGCGCAGCATGCTGCACAGCAGGATCAGGGTCTGGTTGCCGGTGAGTTCCACCAGGAGCGCGTGGAAGGCGTCCTGGGCGTCGACCAGGGCGAGCGGGTCGTCCAGGACGGCCTTCTCGGCCGCCACCGCGTCACGCAGTCGCTTGATGTCGCCCGGCGTGTGCTTGGTGGCGAGCTGGCGGGCGCAGGGGGGCTCGATGACGGCGGCCGCGCGGTAGATGTCGCCGAGGGTGGCGCCGCGGTATTCGAGGATCAGGCCGGCGTAGCGGGCGGCGACATCCGCGTCGGGCGCGCTGACCCGGGCGCCGCCGTGGGCGCCGCGGCGTACCGTGATCAGGGACTCCGACTCCAGGACGCGGAACGCCTCGCGCAGGGTCGGCCGCGAGATGCCGAACTGCTCCATCAGTCCCGACTCCGGCGGCAGCGCGTCGCCCGGGTTCAGTTCGCCCCGGACGATCTGGCGGCGCAGGTGCGCGGCGACCAGCTCGGCGGTCTTCGGTACCCGCACCTGGCGTCCGACGCGGCTGCGGGAGGGGGCGGGCACGGCCGCCGTTTCGCTTGCGCGGGCTGCTCCGGCCACGGTGGGCTCCTCATATAGCAAAATGAATCGTCTTAGTGCATCGAGGGTACCAGGTCAAGGGATGGGTGGATCTTCCCCCGGGGGAGTGGATCTGGCGCCCGGACGGTCAGTGGGTATATAGATGATTCATCTATCTATTAACTCGACGGACCCCGTGGGAGTGACCTCGATGACCGAGAACCCGGCCCCGGTGATCCTCACCGAACTCACCGACGACGGGGTCATGCTCCTCACCCTCAACCGGCCCGAGCGGCACAACGCCTGGACGCTGGAGATGGAGCTGCTCTACAACGAGCTGTTCGACCGGGCGGAGGCGGACCCGCGGGTCCGGGCCCTGGTGCTCACCGGCGCCGGGCGCGGCTTCTGCCCCGGGATGGACATGAGCGTGCTGGACGGGGCGTCGTCCGGCGCCCGGCCGTGGCCCACCGGGCAGCTGCCCCCGCGCACCCGCCCCATGACCTTCCCGAAGCCCGTCGTGGCGGCCGTCAACGGGGCCTGCGCGGGCATCGGGTTCAACCAGGCGCTGATGTGCGACGTCCGGTTCGCCGTGCCGCACGCCAAGTTCGCCGCCGCCTTCAGCGCGCGCGGCCTGGTGGCCGAGGACGGCGTCTCGTGGATCCTGCCCCGACTGGTCGGCTACGGCAACGCCGCCGACCTGCTGCTGTCCTCGCGCCGGATCACCGGGACGGAAGCGCATGCGATGGGCCTGGTCAACCGCCTGGTCGAGCCCGAGGAACTCCTCCCGGCGGCCCTCGCGTACGCGACCGACCTGGCCCGCTCGGCCAGCCCGTACGCGATGTCCCTCATCAAGCGGCAGCTGGCCGACGACCAGGCGAGGTCCTTCGGCGAGAGCAGCGACAGTGCGGCCGCCCTGTTGGCCGTGGCCAAGCGCGCCCCGGACTACCGCGAGGGCGTGCTCAGCTTCATCGAGCGCCGGCAGCCGGAGTTCGCGGGGCTGGGGGAGTCCGCGTCGGAGCCGGCGGAGGCCTCCTCATGACCGGAGCCGGGCTCCCGCTGCACCGCCGTACGATCACCGTCACCGCCCACGCGTACGGCGTCGAGGAGATCTCCGTCGAGGCGGAACTGTGCGACGAGCGGCCCTGGGAGGCGCCCCCGGGCGGAGTCGTCCACCGGATGGGACTCGCGGTGCGGGTCCGCCTCGCGGACATGGTGATCACCGCCGCCGACGCGCGCATGCGGGAGTTCCCGCACACGGAGTGCCCGCTGATCACCCCCGCCTTCGACGGCCTCGTCGGGCTGAGCGTCGCCGCCGGATACAACCGGGCGATCCAGGAACGCTTCCGCGGGGTCGCCGGCTGCACCCACCTCTACGAGCTGACCCGCGTCCTCGGACCCGCGACGGTCCAGGCCGCCATCTCGGCGGGCGCGCGCCGCCGCCGCGCCGCGAGCGACGCACCGGTCCACAACCCGCGCGCCACCGCGGGCGTGCTGAACAGCTGCCACATCTGGGCGCCGGAGGGCGTGGGCCTGCGCAAACTCGACGCGGGCTGGCGCCCGGGCACAGGCCCGCGACCGGTCCCGGAGCTGGACACCTTCGAGCACCCCGGCCACCCCTGACCGGCCGGGACTCGCCCTGACCGGCCGGGGCTCGACCTGCCCAGCCCCCTATCCGGCGTTCACCCGCGGCTCGCGCGGCAGCCCCAGCACCTTCTCGGCGAGGATGTTCCGCTGGATCTGCGAGGTCCCCGCGTAGATCGTCCCGGAGCGGGCGATCAGATATGTCGTCGACCAGGACGCGGAGGAGTTCGCGGCGCCCGGGTCGTCGGCACGGTAGGTGCGCAGGGGCGGCCGGCCGGCCGGGACCTGGCCGTGCAGGCCCATGATGTCCATCGCCAGATCGGTGACCTCGGTGTGGTACTCGCTCCAGTACAGCTTGGCGATCGACGACTCGGGACCCGGCTCCGCGCCCTTGAGCCAGCCGGTGAGGATGCGGTAGCCGAGGCAGCGCATGATCTCGACCTTGGACCAGCACCAGGCGATCCGCTGCCGGATGACGGGGTCCTGGTCCTTGCCGTGGAGGCGAGCCAGTTCGACGAGACGCTCCACCTCGGCCCGGAACAGGATCGGGTTGGTCGCCGCCTCCTCGCCGCGCTCCACTCCCAGCAGGCTCTGGGCGACCGTCCAGCCGTTGTCGACGCCGCCGACGACGAGATCGGCACGGGTGCGGGCTCCGTCGAAGAACACCTCGTTGAAGTGCAGCTGCCCGCTCATCATGCGGAACGGTCGTACCTCGACGCCGGGCTGGTCGAGCGGGACGAGGAGGAAGGAGATGCCGCGGTGCTTGGACGCCTCGCGGTCCGTACGGGCCAGGACGAAGATCCAGTCGCTGTGGTGGGCGCCGGAGGTCCACACCTTCTGGCCGTCGATCACCCAGTCCTCACCGTCCCGTGCGGCGCGGGTCTTCAGGGATGCCAGGTCCGAGCCCGCGTCCGGCTCCGAGTACCCCTGGCACCAGGTGTCCTCGCCGCTGAGGATGCGAGGGAGGAAGTGGCTCTTCTGTTCCTCCGTGCCCCAGCGCAGCAGCGTGTTCGCCAGCATCTTCACACCGAACGTGTCCTGCGGCACCCCGAACGGCACTCCGGCCAGGGCGAGTTCCTCCATCAGGACGACCTGGTGGAGCTTGGACAGGCCGCGGCCGCCGTACCGCTCGGGCCAGGTGAGGGAGAGGTAGCCGCGCTCGACGAGCCGGCGGCGCCAGTCCCCGGCGAAGGCCCGGGCCGCCTCCTCGTCCAGGGCGCCGATGCCCTTCCAGTCCGGCGGCAGTATCCCGGCCAGGAACGCCTTGACCTCGGCACGGAACGTCTCGGTCTCCGGGGGGTAGCTGATGTCCACCTGCGATCTCTCCTCGTCGGCCCTGTCCCGCACAGCTGATCACTTGATCGCTGTATTGATTGTTTCAGCATAATAGGTTATCTATTTAACAGGAATAGCGTCGAGCCAGGGGCGGGCTGACATGGGACTGCTGGACGGCCGCAACGTGGTGATCACGGGCGGCGCACAGGGCATCGGCTTCGAGATCGCCGGTGTCCTCGGCGGCGCGGGAGCCCGGGTCGTCCTCGGCGACATCAACGAGGCCGCCGCGGCCGAGGCCGCCGCACGCCTCGCCGAGAACGGTGTGCCCGCCGCCTCGCTGCGCTGCGACGTCACAGACGAGGACGAGGTCGCCGCCCTGGTCGCCCACTGCGCCGACACCTTCGGCCCGGTCGGCGTCATGGTGAACAATGCCGGGATCACCCGTGACGCGACCCTGCGCAAGATGCCCCTCGCCGATTTCCGCGCCGTCGTCGACGTCCACCTCACCGGCGCCTGGAACGGCACCCGGTACGCCGCCGAGGCGATGCGGGCGCACGGACAGGGCGGCAGCATCGTCAACATCTCGTCCATCGCCGGCAAGGTCGGCAACTTCGGGCAGACCAACTACAGCGCCGCCAAGGCCGGCCTCGTCGGCCTCACCAAAGCCTCCGCCAAGGAACTGGCGAAGGCGGGCGTCCGCGTCAACGCCGTCCAGCCCGGCCTGATCCGCACCGCGATGACCGAGGCGATGCCCCCGGCCGCCTGGGACGCCAAGCTCGCCGAGATCCCCCTGGGCCGCGCGGGCGAACCCGCCGAGGTCGCCCAGGTCGTTCTGTTCCTCGCCTCCGACATGGCGAGCTACATCACCGGAGCCGTGGTCGAGGTGACCGGCGGCCGGTACATGTGAGCCCCCTGCACCCGCTGACGAAAGGTATGACGGATGCGTGACGCGGTGATCTGCGAACCGATACGAACCCCGGTCGGGGGCTACGGGGGAGCCTTCCGGGACGTCACCGCGACCCAGCTCGCGGCCACCCTCGTACGGGCCGTCCTGGACCGCACCGGCATCCCGCCCACAGCGGTCGACGACGTGCTCCTCGGCCAGTGCTACCCCAACGGTGAGGCACCCGCCATCGGCCGTGTCGCCGCCCTGGACGCCGGTCTGCCCGTCGAGGTACCGGGACTCCAGATCGACCGCCGCTGCGGCTCCGGGCTCCAGGCGATCATCACCGCCGCGATGCAGGTGCAGACCGGCGCGAGCGACCTCGTCCTCGCCGGCGGCGTCGAGTCCATGAGCCAGGCCGAGTTCTACACCACCGACGTCCGCTGGGGCGTACGCGGCGCGGGCACCACGCTGCACGACCGGCTGGCCCGCGGCCGCGTCACGTCCGGCGGTGTCAACCACCCCGTACCCGGCGGCATGCTGGAGACGGCGGAGAACCTGCGGCGCGCGTACGGCATCCCCCGCGAGGAACAGGACCGACTCGCCCTGCGCTCCCACGAGAAGGCCGTCGCGGCCCAGCGGGAGGGCCGTTTCGCCGACGAGATCGTCCCCGTCACCGTACGCACCCGAAAGGGCGAGACGATCGTCGACACGGACGAACACCCGCGCCCCGACTCCTCGTTGGAAAAGCTCGCGCGGCTGCGTCCCGTGCTCGGCCGTCAGGACCCGGAGGCGACCGTGACCGCCGGAAACGCCAGCGGCCAGAACGACGGCGCCGCGATCTGCGTCGTCACCCACCCCGAGCGCGCCGCCGAGCTGGGCCTGCGCCCCCTGGGCCGCCTGGTCTCCTGGGCCGTGGTCGGCGTACCGCCGGAGACGATGGGCATCGGGCCCGTGCCCGCCACGGCCAGGGCCCTGGAGCGGGCCGGTCTGAAGCTCGCCGACATCGACCTGATCGAACTCAACGAGGCCTTCGCCGCCCAAGTGCTGGCCTGCACCCGCGAATGGGCCCTGACCGAGGCCGACTTCGAACGGTTCAACGTCAACGGCTCCGGTATCTCGCTGGGCCATCCCGTCGGCGCCACCGGTGGCCGCATCCTCGCCACCCTGCTGCGCGAACTCGACCGCCGCCAGGCCCGCTACGGCCTGGAGACCATGTGCCTCGGCGGCGGCCAGGGCCTCGCCGCGGTCTTCGAACGGCCGACGTACGCAACCCACGCCACAGGAGGACGCTGAACATGGCCGGACTGATCGCATACGGCGCCTATGTGCCGTACCACCGCCTGGCCCGCGCGGACGTCGCCGCCACGCTGGGAACACCGGCGGGACGCGGCACCCGCGCGGTCGCGGGCTACGACGAGGACACCACGTCCATGGCCGTCGAGGCGGCCCGCACCGCCCTGGCCCGCGACGGACTGCGCCCCCGCATCGGCCAGCTCTTCCTCGCCACCGCCGCGCCCGCCTACCTGGACAAGACCAACGCGACCGCCGTGCACGCCGCGCTCGGCCTCGACGAGCACGTACTCGCCGCCGACATGGCCGGCTCCGTCCGCTCCGGCCTCGGCGCGCTGGTGACCGGAGCCCGCTCCCCGATCCCGACCCTGACGGTCCTGTCCGACCTGCGCACCGGCCTCCCAGGCGGCGCCGACGAACTCGCGGGCGGCGACGGCGCGGCGGCGTTCGTCTTCGGCGGACACCGCAACGGAGCCCCCGTCATCGCAGAACTCCTCGCCCACGACACGGTCAGCGACGAGATCCTCGAACGCTGGCGCCTGCCCGGCGCCCCCGCCTCCCGCGTCTGGGAGGAGCGCTTCGCCGAGGAGATCTACGTGTCCCTCGCGGACAAGGCGCTGACCGCCGCCCTAGACCAGGCGGGGCTGCAGCGCGGGGCGATCGACCACCTCGTCGTCTCCGGCCTGCACGCACGCGCGTGCGCGGCGGTCCGGCGTACGGCGGGCGCCCGGCCCGAGGCCGTGACCCCGGACCTCGCCGCCGCCATCGGCAACGCCGGCACCGCCCAGCCCGGCCTGCTCCTCGCCGACGTCCTCGACCGCGCCGGACCCGGCGAGACCATCGCGCTCGTCGTGCTCGGCGACGGCGCCGGAGTCCTCCTGCTGCGCACCACCGACGCGCTCCCGGCCCACCGCAGCGTCCGCCCGGTCGCCGCCCAGATCGCCGCGGGCGGCGCCCCGATGCCGTATGCCACCTATCTCACCTGGCGCGGACTGCTCGACCGCGAACCGCCCCGCCGGCCGGACCCCGAGCCGCCCTACGCCCCGCCCGCCCACCGCCGCGCCGGCTGGAAGTACGGGTTCGTGGCCTCCCGTTGCGAGAAGTGCGGCACCCGGCATCTGCCGCCGGACCGGGTGTGTGTCTCCTGCCGGAGCGTCGACGCCATGACCGACGAGCCGATGGAGCATGTGCGCGGCACGGTCGCCACGTTCACCGTGGACCGGCTGGCCCACACGCCGAGCCCGCCGATGCTCGTCGTGGTCGTCGACTACGACGGCGGCGGCCGGTTCCGCTGCCAGCTCACCGACGCGACCGAGGCCGACGCGGCCATCGGCGCCCGCGTGGAGATGACGTTCCGGCGCACCGTCACCGCCGCCGGCGTCCACAACTACTTCTGGAAGGCCCGGCCGGTGCGCTCGGGCGGGACCGACGAGACCGTTGACACCGACGACACCGAGGAGACACGCGGATGAGCTCGCACGGAATCCGGGACCGGGTCGCGATCGTCGGCATGGGCTGCACGCCCTTCGGCGAACACTGGACCCGCTCGGCCGACGATCTGCTGGTGGACGCCGTGGGCGAGGCGGTGACCTCGGCCGGCGTCACGCTCGACGACATCGACGCGTTCTGGTTCGGCACCCAGGCCTCCGGCGTCTCCGGACTGACCCTGAGCCGGGCCCTCCGCCTCCCCAACAAGCCGGTCACCCGCGTGGAGAACATGTGCGCGACCGGCTCGGAGGCCCTGCGCAACGCCTGTTACGCCGTCGCCTCCGGTGCGTACGACATGGCGATGGCCGTCGGCGTGGAGAAGCTCAAGGACTCCGGGATGTCCGGGCTCTCCGGCACCGCCATCCCGGGCGCGGGCGACGACAGCCGAGGCGAGATCACCGCCCCCGCCAACTTCTCCCTCCTCGCCCCCGCCTACGCCGCCAAGTACGGCCTCGCGGACGAGGAGATGAAGGACGTCATCACCCGGATCGCGTGGAAGAACCACGTCAACGGGGCCCGTAACCCCCGCGCCCAGTTCCGCAAGGAGGTCCCGCCGGAGCGCATCCGGTCGGCCCCGATCATCGCCGGCATGCTGGGCGTGTTCGACTGCTCGGGGGTCTCCGACGGCTCGGCCGCCGCGATCGTCGTACGCGCCGAGGACGCCTACAAGTACACGGACAAGCCGATTTTCGTGAAGGCGCTGTCCTTCGTCGCCGGTCCGGCGGACGGTCTGCTCGACCCGGAGTACGACTTCACCACCTTTCCCGAGGTCGTCGCCTCCGCCCAGGAGGCCTATCGGCAGGCGGGCATCACCGACCCACGCGCCGAACTCGCCCTCGCCGAGGTCCACGACTGCTTCACGCCCACGGAGCTGGTGCTGATGGAGGACCTGGGCTTCTCCGAGCGCGGCCAGGCATGGAAGGACGTCACCAGTGGGGCGTTCGACCTGGACGGCTCGCTGCCGGTCAATCCCGACGGCGGACTGAAGGCCTTCGGTCACCCCATCGGCGCCTCGGGATTGCGCATGATGTTCGAGGCGTGGCTGCAACTGCGGGGCGAGGCCCCGCCGGAGCGGACGGTGAAGTCGCTCGCCGAGGGCCGCTCACTGGCCCTGACCCACAACCTCGGCGGCGGACCGGGCGAGTGCGTCTCCTTCGTCTCCGTCGTCGGCAGCCAACTCAGCGACCAGTAAGGGCGGTTCGGCCATGGGACGACTTGAGGACAAGGTCGCCGTCGTCACGGGCGCCGCGTCCGGCATCGGCGCGGCCACCGCGCGCCGCCTCGCGGCCGAGGGTGCGCACACGGTCGTCGCCGACCTGAACGCCGACGGCGCCGAGGCGGTGACGGAGGAGATCCGCGCCGCCGGGGGCTCCGCCACGGCGGTCACCGTCGACCTGGGCGACATCGACAGCGTACGGGCCATGGTGGCCGCGGCCGTCGGGACGTACGGCGGCCTCGACGTCCTGCACAACAACGCCGCGGCCACCCACCTGGCCGCCCGCCAGGACCTCGCCGTCGTGGACGCCGACCCGGCGGTGTGGGACGACACGATGCGGATCAACCTGCGCGGGACCATGGTCGCCATCCAGGCGGCTGTGCCGCACCTGATCGCCCGGGGCGGCGGCTCGATCATCAACACCTCGTCCGGCTCCGGCCTGGCGGGCGACCTGCGCAATCCCGCGTACGGCGCCTCGAAGGCCGCCATCATCAACCTCACGCAGTACGTCGCCACCCAGTACGGCAAACAGGGCGTCCGCTGCAACGTGATCGCACCCGGGTTCATCGTCACGCCGGCCAGCTCCGGTTCGGCCCACGGGGCGATCCGGGAGGCGATGCTCCGCCATCACCTCACCCCGCGCCTGGGGCGGCCGGAGGACGTCGCCGCGGCGGTCGTCTTCCTCGCCTCCGACGAGTCGGCCTTCGTCACCGGGCACACCCTGCGCGTGGACGGCGGGCTGCTGTCCCATCAGCCGGACGTCGCGGATCTCCGCGACGCGTGAAGCGAGGGCCCCAGGCGCTCTGGTAAAGATGGTCGGAGGCGCCACCC
>NZ_JBHVDX010000284.1:0-10590 GCF_042802555.1 Streptomyces sp. NPDC057474
TGGGAGATCAGATGGTGCCTTCCTCGGCGGCGATCCGTGCCTGCACTTCGGCGCTGTCGGTGCCGGCGGCGCGGTTGCCGTAGCCGCGGTGGATGACCATGAGTTGGTCTTGCGTGCCGTTCTTGTCCCGGTAGACGACCACGGCTGGTCCGGCCCCGCTGGTGTGGCCGGGGAACTGCTGGTCGGCGGTCCAGTGGCTGCCGCTCATCCAGGTGGTCCACCACAGCTTCTGGTCCCCGTTGCCGTGGCCGCGGTGGACGCAGTAGAGCTTGCCGTCGAAGACCGCCAGGCCGGGCCCCTCCAGGCTGTGGTGGGCGTCGAACCTCCTGTCCTCGGTCCAGTTGGTGACGAAGGAGGCGTGGTACAGGGATGTGTCGTTGCCACTGCCGCGATGGACCAGATGGAGCTTGCCGTCGTACACCGCCAGGGCCGGGTTCGAGGCTGTGGAGTGGCGGGGGAGCGGGGTGTCTCGGGTCCAGCCCCCCGCGCTGGTGAAGGTGGTGTGCCACAGCGTGCTGTCAGAGCTGGCACCCTTGTGGACGCAGTGCAGCTTCTCGTCGTACACCGCCAGGGCCGGGCCGACGGAGCTGGAATGGGCGCCGAGTGGCCTGTCCTGGGTCCAGCCGTTGCCGTCGAAGGTGGTGTGCCACAACTTGGTGTCGCTCCCGTGGCCCCGGTGAACGCAGTGCAGCTTGCCGTCGTACACCGCCAGAGCCGGGCCGGCAGCGCTGGAGTGGGCGTCGAACCTCTTGTCATCGGACCAGCCCTTGTCCGGGTCGAACTCGGTCCACCACAGCTGCTGGTCGCTGTTGCCGTAACCCCGGTGGACGAGGATCAGACGGCCCTTGAACACGGCCGCCGCCGGGTTCGCGGCGCTGGCGTGGCCCGGGAACATGGTGTCCTCGTTCCACTGAAAATGACCGGTATCCGCGTTCCGACCGAACACCGTCCACCACAAGTTGGGGTCCTCGGCGGGATTGATACCGATCGGGATGAGCATCGTCGGCGAGACCCACGGCGAGACCAGCTTGCAGCCATACCCCCTCGACACCGCCTGCACCCAGACCTTCTGCGCCATGGCCGCCAGGGTGACCAGCGATGATAGGGGCTCCTTGAGCGCTTCGCCGAGGATGTCCGCGAGGTGGTCCTTGATCTCCAGGTACGCGTCCACAGCCGCCTGGTTGAGGTGAATCTCAAACCCCCACCACTTCGCCTTGAACTCCACCGTGGCGGTCAGCGCCTCCAGCTCCTTGCGTGCACGATTGGCCCGCTCCACCAGTTCCGGCGGCGGCGTGTCGTAGAGCCCGCTGTTCTGCGGCGCGCTGTCCTGGGACTCGGTGGACTGATCAATGGCCATGGTTTCCCTCTCTGATGGCGAGTCGTTCCGGCCTGTCTGGGCTCGTTACGCAAAGATCCCGGCGGACCCCAGGATGCACACATAGCGCAACGAAATAGTTACATAGAGTAACTTATTGACCTCAGGACTACTCAGTCCGGCGGGAAACAACCATAAACAGCCATACAGGGAAAAATGGGACTGATTGTCACCAGGCGCTGACAATGCCTTCCCAACCGGAGGTGGGCACCGGCCAGGTGGCGCAGACAGGACATTGAAGGGGCTTCTGGCCAAGCTCATGACTTGTTCAATTGAGCGCAGTGGCTCGGTCTGCAGCCGTAGCGTCCAGGGTGTCGGTCGGCACGGGCCCGCAGTGCTCCTTGCCGCCCCGCGCGGGCTGGCTCACTGACAGCGTGCCGCCGCCGGCCGACACCCACGCGGTGTGGCTCGACAGAACAACCGGAAGACAGCCCAGCAGAGCGTCAGTCAGACCCCGAGCCACGACCACCGCGACCTGAGTATCAGCATCAATGTCAGACCCCCCTGTCACACTCGCACCCATGACCGACCGGTGGGCACTCGCTCCGGCCGAGGACGGTGGCGTGGAGGTCGCCCCCCTCGGGACGGACGGCATGCTCGCGGGGCCGGTGGTGCGGGAGGCGGATCTCGGGGAGGCGGTGCGGCGGCGGGGGCCGGAGGTGGGGCGGTGGGTGTGGCGGGCCACCGGGGAGGTGTATCCGCGACTGCTCGCCACGGGGGTGCGGGTGGAGCGGTGTTATGACATCGAGGACGCCGAGAGCCTGCTCCTCGGGCATGAGGGGCGGCTCGGGGAGCCCCGTTCCGCGGCCGCCGCGCTCGCCCGGCTCCGCCACACTCCCGTCCCGCCGGACCCGCCCCTGCGCTCGGCCGACCCCGGCGCCCAGCCGTCCCTCTTCGAGCCCCGCCCCGTCCACGTCCCCCTCACCGACCTCGTCGAGGTGTACGCGGACCAGCAGCGACGGCACGACGCCACCGCCCACCCGGACCGGATGCGGCTGCTGACCGCCGCCGAGTCCGCCGGCATGCTCGTCGCCGCCGAGATGAACCGCGCGGGTCTGCCCTGGCGGGCCGACGTCCACCGTGAGGTGCTCCACGAGATGCTCGGCGAGCGGTACGCGGGCGGTGGTGAGCCGCGTCGGCTGGCCGAGCTCGCCGTCGAGGTGTCCCAGGCCTTCGGCCGACGTGTGCGGCCCGATCTGCCCGCCGATGTCGTCAAAGCCTTCGGGCAGGCCGGCGTCCGTCTTCGCTCCACCCGCCGCTGGGAGATCGAGAGCCTCGACCACCCTGCCGTGAAACCTCTCCTCGAATACAAGCGGCTGTATCGGATCTGGGTCGCCCACGGGTGGTCCTGGCTGCAGGACTGGGTGCGGGACGGGCGGTTCCGGCCCGAGTTCCTCGCGCACGGCACCGTCACCGGGCGGTGGGTCACCAACGGCGGGGGCGCGCTCCAGATCCCCAAGGTGATCCGCCGCGCCTGCGTCGCCGACCCGGGCTGGCGGCTCGTCGTCGCCGACGCCGACCAGATGGAACCACGGGTCCTCGCGGCCATCTCCCGCGACCCCGGGCTCATGGAGGTCGCCGGCCGCCCGACCGACCTCTACCAGTCCGTCTCCGACCGCGCCTTCTCCGGCGACCGCGCGCAGGCCAAGCTCGCCGTGTTGGGTGCCGTGTACGGGCAGACGTCCGGGGACGGGCTCAAGAATCTCGCCGCGCTGCGCCGACGGTTCCCGCGCGCCGTGCGGTACGTCGACGACGCGGCCCGCGCGGGCGAGGAAGGCCGCCTCGTACGGACCTGGCTCGGGCGTACGTGCCCACCGGCGGCCGGCGCCTCCGACGCGGCGGCCGAGGAGGCGGGTATCCCCCAGGCCGACGCCGACCTCGAATCCCCGGAACAGGGGCAGGGGCAGGGGAGCGAGTGGGTGCCCGGGTATGCCTCCACCAACTCCCGTGCGCGCGGCCGCTTCGCCCGCAACTTCGTCGTCCAGGGCAGCGCCGCCGACTGGACCCTGCTCCTCCTCGCCGCCCTCCGCCGCGCCCTCGACGGCATGGCCGCCGAGTTGGTCTTCTTCCAGCACGACGAGGTGATCGTGCACTGCCCGGCCAAGGAGGCGGACGCCGTCGTGGCAGCGATCCGTGAGGCGTCGCAGCTGTCGGGACGGCTGACGTTCGGGGAGACGCCGGTGCGGTTTCCGTTCACCACGGCGGTGGTGGAGTGTTATGCGGATGCGAAGTGAGCACCGTTCAAGGGCGCGGGTTGTGGGGGGGGCCGAGCGCAGTTCCCCGCGGCCCTTACGGGGCGCGGTCCTTCAGCAGTTCCCTCAGGTCCACCGCCACCGTCGAGTCCGTGTCGTCCAGGACCGCTTGGGCGCGCTCCCACTCCCGGTACGCCTCCTCGACTCGGCCCTGTGCCCGCAGGAGCAGCCCGCGCTGGTGGCGGGCGAGGCCTACGGCGTACTGGTCGGCGCGGCGTTCGGCGAGGTCGAGGAGGAGGACGCACTCGTGGGACGCGCGGTCCGGCTGCCCCAGCTCGCGCAGGGCCCGTACCAGGCCCAGCCGGGTCTTGGACTCGCCCTGCCAGTCCTCGTCGTCGCCGAGGATCCGCAGGCTCTGCTCGAAGTTGCGTACGGCGGCGGCCGGTTCGCCGAGTCTGAGGTGGGCGTAGCCGATGTTGCAGTGCGCGGTGTGCCGTACGACGAGGCTGTCGGCGATCTCGCCGAGGGCCAGGCTTCGCTCGTGGTGGGCGATGGCGGCCCGCGCGTCCGTGTGCTTGTACAGGTTGCCGAGGTGGCTGAAGGTCACCGCCTCGCCGTACGGGTCGCCGAGCTGCCGGGACAGCTCCAGGCTCTGCCGCAGCGTCTCCTCGCTCTCCTCGTACCGGCCGAGGCTCTCCAGTACGAGCCCCCGGTTGTTCAGGCAGCGCCGTACGCACGACACGACCCCGAGCCGCCGCCACAGCTTCAGGCCCTCGTCGTTGAGGGCGAGCGCCTCCGAGGCCCGGCCGGACATGAAGTGCAGCCCCGCCCGGTCCGTGAGTGCGAACGCCTCTGCCTCGTCGTCTCCGAGCAGCCTCGCCACGTCCAGGGCGAGCCGCCCGAGAACGTCCAGTTCGGCGAGCCGGCCGCCTCGGTGCAGGTAGGGGAAGAGGTAGCGGACGAGGGCGGGGACGAGTGCTGCGGAGGCGCTGCGCTCTCGGGAGCAGCGTTCCACCAAGGCGACGATGTTGGGGAGTTCGCGGTCCCCCCAGGCGAAGGCCTCCTCGGCGGAGGCGAAGGGCGGCTCCATGGGCTGCGGCTCCGCCGTGGGCGTCGTCGTACGGAGTCGTTCGTCGCGCTCGTATCCCGTCGGGAGCATCACCAGCAGGCTCTGCCGGGCGCGGCCGGTGTACCAGCGGAGGACCTGTTCGACGGCCTCGGCGGTCTCGGTGGCGGTGGTGGTGTCGGCGAGTTCGCGGGCGAAGTGGCGTACGAGGTCGTGGGGGACGTACCGGCCGTACGTCGTCTCGTCGAGGAGGGCCACGTCGACGAGGCGGTCGAGGGCGGTCTCGGCGCGGAACTCGTCGGTGCCGGTGAGGCGGGCGAGGAGGGGTGCCCCGTACGCGGGCAGGTCGAGGGCGCCGATGTGCCGGAGGGCGTGGGCCGCGTCGCGGTCGGCCTCGCGGTCGGAGGCGCGCAGGGCCTCGTGGGCGACGGCGAGGGAGCGGCGGACGCTCAGATCGTCGTATTCGAGGTGGTGCAACCTCCCTTCCGTGGCGGCCAGTTGGCCGGCCAGCGCGTCCGGGGTGAGCGCGCGCCGGGCGGCGAGGCGGGCCGCGACGACGCGGAGGGCGAGCGGGAGGCGGCCGGTGAGTTCGACGAGGGGGTGCGCGGCGTCCAGGCCCGCCGCACGGCCCGACGCTGCCCGCAGCAGGGCCGCGCTCTCGTCGTCCGACAGCGGGGCGAGCGGGAAGCGGTGGGCGCCGTCCAGTGCGGTGAGCGGCGAACGGCTCGTCACGATGACCGCGCAGCCGGCGCCGGCCGGGAGCAGGGGGCGTACCTGGGCGGCGTGTGCGGCGTCGTCCAGCACCATGAGTGTGCGGGTGGGGGCGAGGGTCGAGCGGAGCAACGCGGCTGCGGCGTCCGGGTGTTCGGGGATGCGGCGGGGGGCGGTGCCGAGGTCCCTGAGCAGGGCGGCGAGGGCCTGGGCCGGGGTGAGGGGGGTCATGCCCGGGGTGGCGCCGTGGAGGTTGATGTACAGCTGGCCGTCGGGGAAGTGCTCGGCCAGTTCGTGGGCGAGGTGGAGGGCGAGGGCGCTCTTGCCTACGCCGGCCATGCCGCTGATGACGACGGTCGCCGTTCCCTTGGTGGGGGACGGACGCCCAAGAGCTCGGGGGGTGCTGCGGTTCGGCGAGTGCGGGTCGCTGGTGGCCGGTCGCGCAGTTCCCCGCACCCCTGTCGGGGTGCGGGCCGGGTCGACTGCGAACGCACCCGTTCCCAGTGCGTGCCTCAGCTCTGCCAGCACCGCTCCTCTGCCCGTGAAATGGGCCGGCGGAGGCGGTAGTTGGGCCGGGCGCGGCGGGGGCTCGTCCGAAGGAACGCCGGTCGACGTCGCGGGCGGCTCGGGGCCCTGTTCGCGCAGGATCTCCACGTGGGCGTCGCGTACCGCGTGGCCCGGTTCCACGCCGAGTTCGTCGAGGAGGCGGGCGCGGAGGTCTCGGTGTACGGCCAGGGCCTCGGCCTGGCGGCCCGTGCGGTGGAGGACGAGCATGAGGAGCCGGTGGAAGGCCTCGCGGAGAGGGTGCTCGGCGACGAGGGCGGCGAGTTCGGGGGCGAGGGCGCCGAGCGCGTGCGCTCCGGTGGCCTCCTCGCCCGCCGGGCCGGCCGCGAGGCGGAGTTCCGCGTCGTACCGTCGCTCCAAAAGCAACAGCCGGGCCTCCTCCAGACGTTGGACGAAGGCCTGGGCGCGGAACTCCTCGACCCGCAGGCCGCCCAGCGGTGTCCCCCGCCAGAGGGCGAGTGCGGCGGCGGACTCGCGCACGGTCCGGGCCCAGTCCCGCTCGGCGTGGGCGGTGCGGGCGGCTCGGGCGTGGGCCTCGAAGACGCGGACGTCCAGCTCGCCCTCGTCGACCCGCAGCAGATAGCCCGGCGGGATCGCGCGCAGCCGCTCGGGGTCGTCCAACAGCCTGCGCAGCCTGGTCACATGGTTCTGCAGCGACGCCTGCGCGGACGGCGGTGGCGCCGCGTCCCACAGCACGTCCTTCAGGGTGTCGACGGAGACGACCCGCCCGGGTTCGAGCAGCAGCGCGACGAACAGGGCCCGCATCTTGCCGCTGCCGACGGACCGTACGCCGCCACCGGAGACGCCGTCGGATGCACTGGCGGATGCACTGGCGGATGTGCCGTCGGATGCACTGGCGGAAGCGCCGGGGGAAGCACCGGCGGTAGCACCGGAGGCGACACCGCTGGAGACTTCATCGGAGCCGTCGCTCGAACGGCCTCCATCGCCACCGGAGTTGCCGACTGACCGACCGTCACCACCGCCATCGGAACCCGCGGCGCCCCGGCCGTCCCCGGCCTCGTACAGAACCGGCGGACCGAGCAGTCCGAACCGCAGCCCGTCCGGCATAGAACCCGTCCGCTGCCTTCCCGCACCGTCGTTCCGGGCCCGCCCCGCGGCGACCTGCCGCCGCCTCCCGTACGGCTCCCCGTGGAACCGTTGGGCTCATGTTAGCGATCCGTTGGCGGGACCTGATGTGATCACTTCATCGGATCCGGCGACGACGGCGCACGCGTGGTACGCGTAGCTCGGGGGAGTGCCGCCGCCGCCGCCGGATCCGGAAAACCGCACAAAGCGCTGTGCCCCGGTCGATGGGGGTCAACGACCGGGGCACTCGTGTTGCGCGGCACAGTGAGAATGTCCTGCTGGACAGGCCCGTCGGGTCAGAGGATCGGCGGCCGTCCCAGCGACGTCAGGCGCCATACCGTCCGCCAGCTCATGGGCCGGCGTTCGCCGCCCGACTCGCGCCAGCCCTCCACGAAGCCGCTGAACCACGCCTTCAGCCCGCCCACCGAGCGCATCCGCAGCAGGGTGATGAGGACCCACACCCCCAGGTGCACGGGGATGAGCGGGAGCGGGAGGCGGCGGCGGGCGAGCCAGACGCGGTTGCGGGCGTTGACGCGGTAGTAGATGGCGTGCCGGGCGGGTGAGGTCTTCGGGTGCTGGAGAAGCAGTTCGGGGGCGTACAGCACGATCCAGCCGGCGTCGAGCGCCCGCCACGCCAGGTCGGTCTCCTCGTGCGCGAAGAAGAACTCGGCGGCCCAGTCGCCCGTCTCGCCGAGCATGGCCATGGAGAGGGCGTGTCCGCCGCCGAGGAACCCGGTGACCGGCCCACCGCGCATCGGGTCCTTCGCGCCGACCCTCGGCACGTGTCGCCGCTGGGTCTCGCCGTGCTCGTCGGCGATACGGAACCCGACGATGCCGAGGCGGGGGTCGGCGGCGTACAAGTCCCGTACGCGGCGCAGCACATCGGCGTCGACGAGCAGGCCGTCGTCGTCCAGTTCGACGACGACGTCGACGTCACCGAACTCCCGCAGCCGTTCGAGGGCCACGTTCCGGCCGCCGGGGCAGCCGAGGTTCTCGTCCACCTCGATGAGCGTGACCTCGCCGGGCAGTCCGAGCCGTTCGGCGAACTCGGGGAGGGGACACCCGTTCCCCACGACGACGATCCGCTCGGGCGCGACGTCCTGCTTGGCCACGGAGGCGAGCAGCGCGTCCACCTCGGCGGGCCGATTGCCCATCGTCACCACGGCGACAGCGACCCGAGGCCCGGCCTCCACCACGACACCAACCCCATCCCGTTCACGGACGCCGACGACAACCAGCAGAGCCGACGGCCGTCGACCCACAACCCGTTTTCCACCGACTGTTTACGGCCAGGATGCTAGTCGTTCATGTCGGAGACTTCGCACCGACTCCTCGAGTACGCCGCCTCGCCCCCTCCCGTACGCACATGATTACGAACCTGACCCCCCGCCCGCGCCGGTCATTCCCGGCCCTTCTCGGGGGTGGTTGGCGTGGATCTACGCTTCCGGGATGGCGGAGCGGGGGAACGGCGCAGGTTGGATGGGCCGGGTGGGCCGGGACGATCTGGTGGACCGGGAAAACTTGGTGGGCCGGATCGGCGGAGGGGACCGCGCGGGCCGGATCAGTCAAGTGGGCCGGACCGGTCAAGTGGCCGGGCATGACGCCGGAGGAGGCCGTCTACCGGCACGCCGTCGGGCGGTACGTCCGTCATCGTGCCCGCCGGCGGAACACCGGCCGGTACGGCGAGTTGGGGAGCGGCCGGTGCCCGTGGTTCGAGGGGGCCACTCCCAGACGCCTCCTGCGACTTCGCCGACGGCTGGTCCACCCCGGGCTGAGACCGGCCGCCCTCCCGGGGCGAGGCCACGGGGCGCGGTCGCCCGGCCCCGCCCCGCCCCGCCTCGGTCAGCCGTCGGTGGGTGTCAGGCGCGCAGGGGGTTGGAGCGCACCGCCGCCATCAGGTACCAGGCCGTGGCGCCCGTGTGCCGGTACGGGTAGTAGCCGAAGCCGAAGCCCGTGTCGAGGGGGCTGGTGGCCGAGACGATGCCGGAGCGGTCGGGGAGGGCGCGACCACCGACGGTCTGGGCGGTGCCGAGGTGGTCCTGGGCGCGTTCGAGGGAGGCGAGGAGGCGCCGGGCGTGCGTCTCGTCGCCGCGCGCGCCCCGGTCGCGCAGGGCGAGCGCGAGGTGGGCGGTGCCCTCGAACCAGACGCCGTTGCGGTTGGGCTTGGGCTGGAACTCGGCGATGGGCGCGTCCTCGTTCGCGAGGAGACTGGCGGAGCTGAAGGTGACGCCCTCGTACGACTGCCCGGCCGGGACCGTGCTGTTGCGGCGTTCGGCGTTGTCGAGGACGGCCAGTTCCGTGGCCGCCCAGTCCAGGGAGCGGGAGTGGCGCTTCGAGTCGAGGGCGAGGTGGGTCCAGGTCTGGGTGTCCTCGGGGATCGGTGACTTGTTGACGGTCACGCCGTCGTTCGTGCCGGTGTAGAAGAAGCCGCCCGACGCACCCTGGGCCGGCTCCCACATGCCCTTCACGAAGGCCTCGGCCCGCGCGCGCCGCTCCCACCACACCCGGTCGCCGGTGAGCCGGGCGAGCCGTCCGAACAGGCAGACCAGGTCGGTGTTGTGCTCGGTCGAGGTGAACGGAAGCTTCTCGTTCGCCCCGTTCACACCGAACTTGTAGCCGCCGAGGGGCTCGTCGGTACGGCCGGTCCGCTCGATCCACTCCCCGATCCGCACCGCGGCGGCGAGGAACCGCCGGGCCCCGGTCCGCCGGGCCAGCGCGCTCAGCGCGATCCCCGCCCAGGCCATGTCCCCCACGGCCGTCCCCGTGAAGCCGAACTGGGTGCCGACATTGGCCGTCCCGTCCGCCCGGACGAACCCGTCCGGCTGGGGTACGCCGTCGAAGAAGACGTACGGCCCGACGTTGTACGCCTGGCGCAGCCGGCCGTCGTCGTACGCCGGGTCGTGCTCCTGGGCGTAGATCAGCGCGTCCCCGAGCGCCACCGCCCTGGCCCGCCCGTCCGCCGTGCGCACGGCGAGGTGGGCGAGGACCGCGAGCGCGTTGTCGTACGTGAAGGCGGTGCTGAACAGGCCCGCCTGGTCGGTGTAGCTCTGGGTCAGCCGGATGTCGCCGTGGTCGGGGTAGGCGTCCATGGCGGCGGCGAGGAATGCCTGTCCGCGCCGCCGGGCCGAGGCCCCGGCCGCCCGGGGCGCCGCGTGGGCCGGGCCGGAGCCGACGACGGTGAGCGCCGCCGCGGCCCCGAGGCCGGTGCCGAGGAGCCTGCGGCGGCTGACCGCCGGTGCCGGGTCCTGTCTGCCGGTCGCGCCGGTCATGCCGGTGCTGTCGATGCTGCCGGTCATGGGTCTCCCTTGGAAGTGCGGGCCTGAGGGCGCGCCCGGAGTCGAGTTCTGAGAGCGCTCTCAAGCGCGTGCGGGCTCATTCTGCTGGTGCTCCCGGGGCGGGTCAACGCCCGTGCCGCCCATGCCAATTGAAGGGGACGAAGGCGGAGGGGGCGGGACCGGGGGCAAGGGAACACGGACGTCCCGCGCACCTACTGGGTGCGCGGGGCCCCTTCCCGGATCCCCGGCCCCCGCTACGCGGACACCGCCACGCCGAACCCCGCCCCCCGAACCCCGCACCGCGACGTCAAACCTCCACCA
>NZ_JBHVDX010000285.1:0-10572 GCF_042802555.1 Streptomyces sp. NPDC057474
GCAGGAATGCTGGTCACGGGCCCTTTCGCTATCCAGGCTGGCCGTGGGGCCATTTTGCGTGGATTGCCCCACCTTGTCTCACCTTGAATCACGTGTTGACCAGTGCGTGTGGGGCATGTGCGGGGCAGTGTGGGTCACTGCCAGCGCTTCAGCGCGTCGTCGATCCGGTCGTTCGCCATGGTGGTGGCGCCGTCCAGGCACTTCGCGTAGACCTTCAGCAGGACGGCCACCGAGTGCCCAGCGCGCCGGGCAACCTCCACGGGGTCAACTCCGGAGTTGAGCCACAGAGAGACGCACGCGTGGCGAAGATCATAGGGACGTCCTCCGAGCGGTGACGCGTGCTGCTGGGAGGTGAGCGCCTTTTTCCGTGCCCTTGCCCATACCTCGCCGTAGCCGCTCTCCTGTACGAATCCGCCGCGCGCCGTGCGGAAGAGTCGTCCGTCCGGTGCGACGCCGTGGGTTTGGATGTGCTCCCGGAGCATGGCGGTGAAGTGCGGCGGGATGGGGACGTGCCGGATCTCCCGCTCCGCCCGCCACTTCAGGCTTCGCTCGTCATGAGCTTCCCCGGAATCGGTCCACCCGCGACCAACTCGCGGGCGCGAACCGTCCAGGTGCAGGGTGCCCCAACCAGTGAGGGGTAGTTCGCAGTTGTCGTGTCGGAGCCAGACAGCCTCTGCGGGGCGTAGGGCCGCGTGGTACAGGCACCCGAAGAACGCTTTCAGGTGCTCGCCACGGGGGCCCTGCTTCTCCACCGCATCCAGCAGCGTCCGGGCCTGTCGCGGGTTGACGACACAGCCGGGGTCGATCTCGTCGCCAGTCGGCGGGATCACCCACTGAACCTGGGGAAGCGGGTTGTGGGGGAGCCGTCGGGCCTCCACGGCGAAGCCCAGAGCGTTGTGGAAGACGGCACGCTTGCGCTTCACGGTGGCAGCGGCGGCCTTCTTGCCGTCCAGACGCTGAGTGAAGGCGGTCAGCACCTTGCGGATCACGAGCGGGTCATCCATGGCGCTCACGGGCATCGTGTTGCGCTCCACCCACGACAGGATGCGCGCGACTTCCGCCGGCGGGTCGTCCGTCCAGCGGTTGAAGTTGAATGCCCAGCTATAGAGGGCGCTGCGCAGATCCCGCGCGTCGGGCATGCCGCGACGGCTAGTCACCAGCGCGGGCGTGGCCGTGGCCAAGGTTTCGGCGAGTCCCGTCCGGGTCTTCGCGGGAGCTGTCGGCCACTTCATCTCGATGTAGTCGCGCGCGTGCTGGTACCAACTCACGTCGTTGCGCTGCCGGAGTTCCTTGACCGGTACGCCAGTCGCTTCGTCGAAGGGCTCACCGGCGTTGACGGCGGTCAGGAGTTCCGCGCGCCGACTGTCGGCGAGGGTCTTGGTTCCAAAGGTCTGAGAGTGCGGGGTGTCGCCTACCTTCCACCGCAATTCGGCCGAGGTCTGGCCCCGGTCCTTGCGCTGACGGACGGCCCAGATCCGAACGGTGTACGTGCTTCCCACAAGGGTCCTTTCACAGGAACGGGCCCGCCGTGTGGCGGGCCCGTTGTCGAGCGGTCGTTGGGTTGGGATCGGTCAGTAGGCGGGGCGTTCGAGGTTGTTCCACCACGAGTCAAGGTCGGCACGTCGGCAACGGAGCTGCCCGTTCGGGAGTTTGACGAGCTTGGGTGCCTTGCCACGAGCACGCATGCGATAGAAGGCAGCGCGACTCATCTCGATCTCTTCGAGGACTTCGGGAAGCTTGAGCATTTTGGTGCTGGCCAAGGCAGCGACTCCTTTGAGGCTTCGATCTTTAGGGAGAGCGACGGGCTTGGGCTTGGCGGGAGCCTGCGCCCGTCCGAGGTCTGGATTTCTGCGTCACCGCGTCACCTGCGTCATTCAGGGTGTCTGACCTGCGGGTTTGGGGTGACGCAGAGCGTTGGGGGTGCGTCATCTGTGACGCAGGCCGTGCGTCACCGATGACGCAGGTGACGCGGCGTGACGCAGCAGACGCCGTCTGCGTCACGGCCTGTATGCGCAGGTCACCCGCCGTTTTCCGGGGGCCTGGTGACGCTGTGACGCAGCGTTCCCCTACTTAGGAAAAGGAGGGGGTGTCTGTGGTGGTGCGGTGCCGCTCAGGGCGTGAAGAAGGGGCCGCTTCGCGGCGCGTCCATCGCAGGGCGGCGCCGCCGCCGAACAGCAAGAGGAGCACGCCGGGCCGGGGGTGCTCCTCTTGCTTGTGCGGTCCGGGGCCGGTGCCGGTCAGATCGACTGCTGTTCGTGCGGGGGCGGTGCGGGTGAGCGGGTCATCTCGATGTAGCGGCCCTCCCTGGTGCGGCCGGAGTCGATGAGGACACCTCGCGCGGCGAGGGTCGGCTGTAGGCGCTTGAGGCGGTCGGAGAGGACTTTCCCGGTGGTCGGCCATCCTTTGGGCAGGGGGCGGAAGTCCTCGCCCGTGTAGAGGCGGGTGAGGCAGTACAGCCACTCCGTGGAGGTCATCCGCTGCTTTGCGCCCGGTTCGATGTCTGCGGCGTGCCGGAGAACGGTCTGTGCCAGCAGGTCACCCTCGATGACATCGTCATTGAGGTCGTCGAGACTGGCCCGGTAGGCGGGGAGCGCCCCGAGACCGGCGGCCGCGTCGAGCTGCGCGCACAGGTGCGCGAAGTCCGCCATCCGCAGATCGGTGGGGGTCTCCGCCGCCACCGCGCGGACCTTGACCGTCAGGTCCAGGAGCGAGCCGAGAACGACGGGCAGAACCTCCGCGTACTCCGCCCACAGTTCCGCCTCGGTGCGCCGCACCCGGGGCCGTTCCAGACGCAGGGGCAGGAGACGTTCGGCGAGGTCGGGGCGGATGACTCCGACGTCGATGCCGGTGAGGAGGAGGGGCCGGCGGTAGCGGGCCCGGAAGACGTCCCCGTCGGTGAACAGGGCCCGTTTGACGCTCTCGGCTCCGGTGACGATGCAGCACATCGCGTCGGACAGGTCCGGCGTCATGTGGGAGAGGTTGTCCAGGGCGGTGACCCATCCGGCGGCCACGGCCGCGATGAGATTGTCCTCATCTTTCGGAGCGCGGCGCAGGTCACCGGTCATGCCCTCGATGATCCGTACGAGCATCCGCCCGCCGGTGGACTTGCCCGCGCCCTGCGGCCCGGTGAGGAAGGGGGCGGGGACGGGCACGGACGGTCCGAGACAGCCGATCAGCCAGGCGATGGCCAGGCATTCGGTTTCCGCGTTGGCGAAGTTGCACAGCCGCATCAGCAGGTCGATGCCCTTGCCGTCGGTGTCCTTGACGGGCAGGGGCAGTTCGCCGGTGAGCTGGGTGCGCCGCCAGCAGACTTCGCGGGGATCGGGGGTGAGGACGTCCCATCCGGTGGGGTGGATGCGGACGGACTTCCCGTCACTGCGGCCCAGGTCCAGCCACGTCGCCCCGTCGAATCCGGGGGCCACGCGGATGTTCACGGGCTGCACGTCCTCCGTCAGGGCGAGCGCTTCGATCAAGTCCAGTGCCTCCTTGAGGGCGGTCCCGTTGAACACGCCTCGCCCGTCCCTGAACAGGCCGACCATGAGTTCCTGGCGGTGACTGCCTGTCGTGCCCTGGGAGCGGATCGGGCGGGCCACGGGGTGGCCGTTCTTCTGCGCGTACACGGTCCCGTCGGCGGTGCGGAAGTACCGGAAGTGGGCCTGCGCGTAGTCGGTGATGACCTCGCGGGCGGGGTTCTTCTCGTCCTCGGACATGGTCACAGTCCCAACGTGGCCAGGGCGTTGGACCACGCGTCGGTGCAGTGCCGGGCCGATTCGCCCTTGGCCTGCGCGGCGGTGAACAGCCGCGCAACGTGGGTGTCGGTGAGGCAGCCGCACCGGCCGTGCGTGGACAGCACGGCGAGGAACGTGCGGTAGACCGTGGCGTGCACCGCGCTACGGGCCTCGGTGATGCGCTGTTCGGCCATGGCGATGCCACGGTGCAGATAGGCGGTCGTGCGGTGAGGGCACTCCCCCTGTCCGCCCCTCAGGGGCACTGTGCGCGCCTGTGGCGCCCTGCGGGACGGGGACGGCTCCATTACTGCCAGCGTGCGCACAGCGTCCGGGAGAGCGACCGTGACACCGACGCCGGGACCGAGCCAACGGGCGTAGGACATCGTGGACTTGATGTCGACGCCCTCACGGACGCCGTTCACGGACCGCATCACGCCCCGGTAGATCCAGTGCTCTCCGCGCGTGGTGGCAACGGTGCGCGTGGCGGGCAGGGTCTGTCGGGCCCAGGCGACGGCGGCGGGGTTGTCGAGGTCGACCACAGTCATCCCGGCGCCGCCGGGGTGGTAGGCGACGGCGGCGGCCCTGCGCCACGCGGACGCCCACGCCGGGGAGGCGAGGACGTGCGGGTCGGTGGTGGCGGCGGCCCAGCCGTGGCACGGCTGCGGGCAGGCGCAGGGCCCGGGGGTCTTCATGTTCGGTCGGCCGCCGCACGCGTTGTCGGCGCAGTCGGGGCAGTTGCCGAACGGCATCTTTCCCGCGCGCAGGGGCAGCACGGGCACGCCGTGGGCGGCGAGGGCGAGCGCTCGCCGGATGTGGGTCGGTTGCGTCATGCTGGGAGACCTCCAACAGGTCTGTTGAGGACGGGTTGGACAAGGGCGGCCCCGGCTTTGGCGAGACGGGGGCCGCCCTTGGCGGTGTTCTAGGCGGCGGCGGTGAGGTCGCCGGCGGGTGCGGTGGTGAGCAGCAGGTTCAGGGCGTGGATGGCCTGTTGGGGCATGACGCCGTTGCCGAGTGCCTTGAGCTGGGCACTGCGGGACAGGTCGGGGACGTCGGTGACGTGGCCGGTGGGCAGGCCCATGAGCCATTCGACGAAGGGCGGGTTCAGCCGTCCCACAGCGTCAGTTGGCCGGGGAGCGGGGCGTCCGAGGGCGCTTTCCCAGCGCGCGACCGCCGGGCCGTACTCGCCGAAGTCGATGCGGGCGGGGTCGGCAGGCTGGCCACCTCCGCCGAGAGGCACTTGCCGTGCGTCCCGGCTTCCTGCGACGGCGTGCGCTTGGTCTGCCGGTTCTCGTTCTCCGACGCGCGCGGGGTGGGCAGCAGCGAGACGACGTGCCGCAGGTTCATCCCGCCCTGGGCGGCGTGTCCGGGCCCGGTGTTCTCCGAGGTCGACGGGGTCGGCAGGAGTGAGGTGACGGCGGTGGGCAGTTGTCCCCTCTGCCCACCGCCGCGCCAGTCCCGGGCCGCCGGTGTCGGCAGGCCACGCGAGGAGGAAGAGCCGGTTGCGCTGGTGTGCGGCGCCGATGTCGGACGCGCGTACACAGCGCCATTCCGCATCGAACCCGAGGGCGGCAAGGTCAGCGAGGACGGTGTCGAATCCGAGGGAAAGGTGACCTGCGACGTTCTCAAAGACCGCGAGCCGGGGTCGTAGAACGCCAAGGGCACGGGCGATGTGGGGCCAGATGTGCCGGGCATCTTTGGTTCCCTTCCGGTGGCCGGCGGAGCTGAAGGGCTGGCACGGGTAGCCGCCGGTGAGGATGTCGACCGGTTCCACCCCGTCCCACCGGGCGGTGGTCAGGTCGCCCAGGTTCGGCGCCTGGTAGCGGTGGGCGAGGATGCGGGCGGCGCCGGGGTCGTTGTCCGAGACCCAGGCCAGGGAGCAGCCGAAGGTCTGCTGTACGGCCATGTCCAGGCCGCCGTATCCGGTGCACAGCGAGCCGAGACGCAAGGCGTCGGGTTGGGGCATGCTGGGGTCTCCAGTTCCCGAAACGGTGCTGGTTGGCAAGGGCGGCCCCGCTTCTTTGGCGAGAGGGAGGGGCCGCCCTTGGCGTAGCTAGGCGCCCTTGGAGCGGGCGAGGCGGAAGGTGATGCCGCCGATGCCGATGGGTCCGGCGGCAGTGGCGATGGCGGTGACAGCGTCGGCGGTGGCGTCGAGCAGCGTGCACAGCGCGACGACCAGGCCCCACGTGCCGAACGCGGCGGCCCCGGCGACGCCGAACGCGATCAGGACGCGGTGCCACGGGATGCCCGTGCTGTCGGCGGCCTGGACGACGATGACGACCGGGGCCCCGGTGGCTTCGGCGCGGCGCCAGTCGTCGGCGGGTATGTGCGGGGCGATGATCCCCGGCGGGTCACGGTGTGACATGCGGAATCCCTTCTCCGAGTCGTTCAGGGAGGCGGAAGCACCCCTGCGGGGTGGCGTGTGGAGGGGGTTTCAAGGGTCCTGACCTGCGGCCCTCCCTGCCTCCCTGACTGATCATTCGTGCAGGTCAAGTGCAGGGAGGCGGGTCAGGGAGGGGTTCAGGGAGTTCTCCCTGCCTCCCTGACCCGTCCGGGGTCGGCTCCCTGTCATTCGGCGGTGGAAGCGGAACCCGTCTCGTCGCGGTTGGCGAGGGCGCGGGTGAGGCGGTCGCGGCCGATGACCATGACGCCGTCGGACTTGTACGGCTCGGCGCCGGTGCCGTCCAGGACGCGCTTGAGGTCGATGAACGACCACTTGCCGTAGGCGTCCTCGTTCGCCAGCGCGAGCCGCTTGAGGACGTCCTGTGTGCGTACCCGCGCCGCGTTGCCGACGGCGGCGGCGATGTCGGCGAGCGGGTCGTGGTCCTCGCCCCGCTCGATCACGTGCAGGGTGGTGACGCCGTCGCGCAGGGCCTTGGCCCGATCGGTGAGGACTTCGGCCGCGTCGTCGTCGATGTAGTGCGTGCGGACGGTGATGGACGCCTGTCCGGCCGGGATGGCGATGCCGTCGGACGCGACGACCAGCGTTCCCCGGTCCAGGCCCGGACGCAGCATGTTCGGGGCGGCGCCGCCGTCGACCGCCTTGTCCCCGAGCGCCATGCGGGCCTGCGACTCGGTGCCGAGCGCGAGGGAGGCGCGGGTGTGGGCGCCCTCGCGCACGAGCTTGGGAAGGTTCTGGTCGGTGGGGTCCTGCGTCCCCTGCCACATCAGGACGTTGACCGCCCGCCCTTGGTTGTGGATCTTCCGGACGGCCATGAAGTACCGGGACTTGGCCTTGGAGCCGCCGTAGGGCCGCTTGTCCTCGTCCACGGCCGGGCACATGAACGCCACCTGCGCCTCGTCGACCAGCACGATCAGCGGCGGGAAGGCGGTGCCGGGCGGGGCCTGGATACGGCGGTTCATCTCCTCCACCGCACCCTCCACCATCTCCGTCACCTGAATCACGTGCTCATCGGTGGGCCCTTGGATCAGGGTGGTGGCAAGGCCGTCGAACATGGCCCAGTCGCCCACGCCCTTGAGGTCGCCCATGAGGAACTGCACCGACTTGTCGAGTGCGACCCACAGGGCGAGGGAGCGCAGGGCGACGGTCTTGCCCTGGTTGGACAGGCCGGTGATGAGGAGGTGGCGCTGGTACAGGCTCAAGGCGGCGGCGTCGCCGCGCAGGTCCTGCCCCCACGGCGCCTTGCCCTTGGCGTAGTCGGCGGTCATCGTCTCGTCCGTGACCAGCGGAGACGGGCCGATCGGCTCGTCCAGCGCGCCCGAGTCGGCCACCCACAGCCGCACCGTCCGCGCGGCCTGCGGGATCGTGATGAACACCTCGTGCTCGTGCCGGGTCAGGTTCTCCGCGAGCTTCCGGCGCCGGTTCTGCACCTCGATCGTCGACACCCCGGACGGCAAGGTCACGTCGACCTCGATGCCGCATCCGGCGATCCGGATCGGACCGAGCATGGAAGCGCCGGCGTCGCCCATCTCCTTGATGGCGTTGCGCAGCGCCGGGACACCCAGGTCGCGCAGGGCCTTGACCACGATGGACGGGGTGATCGGCTCACCCTCGCTGCTGCGGACGTTCGCGGGAAGCGCCCACTGGGGTGCGGCCTGCTGCTTGCTGCCGACGGCCCACAGGGCGAGCAGGGCGAGGAACGGGCCGATCGTGAGCGCCGGACCCCACACGACCTGAACGATCCGGATGAGCAGGGCGATGAAGTCGATGGTTGCCGCGAGCGGGGTGATGACGTCTTTCACGTCGCCGTTGTTGATGGCCATGACGACCCCGAGCGCGACCAGAACCCCGATGCTCATCCCGGCACCGACGGCCACCCCCTTGGCCGCTTCCACGGGGGAGTGGAGGAGGTCCATGCGCCGGTGGTGGCGGGCGGCGCGGAAGCGCTGCAGCCGCTCCTCCCACTCCTCCGCCGCTTCCAGGTTCCCCGCGGCTTCGGCGGCGCGGATCATGCGCTCGTAGCGGGCGCCGGTCTTGCCGTCCCAGGTGCGGCGGGCCACGATCCGCCCGCCGTTGAACGTGTAGGACCCGTGCCGGGCCACCGTCCGCACGACGGTCTTCGTGGTGTCGTGGGTGACCGCGCTCTTCGCCGCGCGACCCGAACGCACCCACAGCGGCACCGGCCGCGCGACCGGAGCGTCCGGGGTGTCGGGGACGACGGTCAGCACAGTGGGCGCGGTGTCGACGGCCGGGGTGTCGGTGGGCTTGTGGAGGTGAACGACGTTCTCAGACATGCTGGAAGAGCTCCTGACTGCCCCTTCAAGGGCGGGAGTTGAGGAGAGATGCCGGGGTGGTCGGGTCCGTGGAAAGAGCGACCACCCCGGCGTGCGCGGGTTGGGTCTGGTCAGAACCAGCCGGACGACTTCTTGGCGGCCTTGGCGCGCGCCGCCTCAGTGATCAGCCGCTGACGCTCGCCGTGCAGCGCGGCCAGCTCCGCGTTCAGCCGCATCTCGACGGCGGAGCCGATGGAGTCCATGCGGTCCTCGGCACCGGCCGTGCTGCGGCCCTTGTGGACGCTGCGGGCGCCGCCGACCATCGCACGCGTCATCGACAGCCGTTCACGGCTGGTCAGCGGCCACCACTCGCCCCGCCGCACCGCTTCCAGCTTCTTCATCGTCTTGCCGATCTCGCGGTCAAGGCGGCGTATATCGGAGTTGCCCATGTCAGAGACTCCCGTCGGACCTGTCAGGGTCGGGGTAGGCGCCCGGCACGCAGGTGCCGGGCGAGGCAGGAAGGCAGTAGCTGTAGGTGATCCGGCAGAGCGGGCAGGTGGGCGTGCGCCACCATCAGGCAACGCGCTTCCACGCCGCCCTCAGGCGGACCTCGGATGCGGAGTGGCCGGCCGCGCGGAACCGGGCGGACATCTCGCGGTAGGACAGGGCGGGCGACTCGCTGTGCCGGATCTCGTCCACCAGGACGTCAAGCACCTCGTCGGAGAGCGCGGGCACCGACTCCAGCGCGAGCGAGGAAACCGGCTCCGTCGGGCCCCACACAGGCAGTTCCCATGCGGGTGTGACGCCGGGTGTGACGCGACTCGTCACGCTGGTCAGCGCCCTGCCGGTGTCCTCGCCGTCCCGCACCGTCTCCAGCGTCGACCACGCCCCCGCGAGGGTGGCGGCGGTCTTGGCCTGGACGCGTGCGACGCGCGCCCCGGCCTGCGTCACGGCCGTCAGCCGGGTCTCCTCGGTGGCCGCTTCCGCCCGCAGCCGGGCACGGGCAACGGCCGCCTCGTCGCGGGCCTCTTGCTGGATACCCCGGATCGCACCGAGCGCGACCGGGGTGAGCGCGGTGCGCTCCCACAGCCCATGCACCAGCCACAGCGCCTTGGCCGCGACCGGCAGCCACGCCACGGCGAGCCACGCGCCGGTGGAGTGGTCGGCGGTGAGGGCGTGAGCGACCAGGACGCCGGTGGCGACCAGGCCGAACGACCAGCCGAAGGCGGTGACGGCGCGGTTGTGGTCGCCCTGGGCGGCGAGACGGCGTTCATAGGCGAGGGTGGCCAGCCAACCGCCGTCGATGCCGAGTCCGACGACCAGCGCGACCGGCCACGGCATCGCCGTGCCCAGCCACATCAGGATCACGGCGAGGGTGAGGACCATGGAAACCGCCGTCATCGCGACGGCGGGAAGAGCGGTCTTGCCCTTCATGCGGCACCCCCGACGGGAGTCGGTCCGTCGCTGTAGCCGTACAGGTGGACCTCGGCGCCCGCGTACACGGTCGACGCCTCCAGGACGCGCGTCATGCCGTGGCTCTGCACCTGGTGCGTCACGCACTCGGCCGGTACGGCCAGGGCCTCGCGCCACGCCTCGAACGCGTCCAGCCCGTCGTGGAACCGCAGCGTCAGCCGCTCCGGGTAGATGTAGGACAGGTCCACGCTCGGTGCGGGCAGGTGACCGAAGTCGGCGGCCAGCAGCCGCAGCACCCGCAGCGGCGCGGCCAGGCCGTCCAGCGTGAGCATCCCGTTCACGCGGCACCGCCCGGCAGGCTCTCGCCGACGGTGCGGTTGACCAGGTCTCGACGGGCGGCGAGCACCTTGTTGCGGGCCCGGCGGATACGGCGGGCGTCCAGCTCGGTCCGGGTGCGGTCGAGGGTGATGATCTGCGCGTCCAACAGGTCGACCTCCGCCAGGATCAGCGGGGACTCCACCTCGATCGCGTCCAACTCCGCATCCGTCGGCTCCATGAAGTCGGCGAACGCCGTAACAGCGTCCTGAACAGTGACGATGGTCTTCATTGGGTCGTGTTCCTTCCACAGGGGTGAACGGCCCGTCAGCGGCCCCGGGTCTGGACACCCGGGGCCGCGCGCCCTTGAAGTCGGATCACCAGCAACCCTCCGCCGCCCCACTAACACCACCAGTCCAAGCGCGGGCGTACCGGCGAGGGAGGC
>NZ_JBHVDX010000286.1:0-10534 GCF_042802555.1 Streptomyces sp. NPDC057474
GTGAGAGTGTCTGGTGGTCTGGTTTATGTTTATATGATACAGCTCCACGGCCGTGGTGTGGGGTGGTTCCCTGCCGGTCCCGGCCGCCGGTCAAGCGGCCGGGACGGTCTGTGGGCGGGTGCCGCAGGTCAGTTGTCCGCGGTGTACGGCACTCTGTCGCTCACACCCGCGGGGACGAGGGTGTCCGGTGCGGACTCCGTGACCTCGGCGGACTCGGTGGTGACGGTGGCCGAGGTGCCGACGGACGTCGGCAGAGCGAGGTCGAGGGGGTCGCCCGAGGAGGGGGTCCAGCCGGAGACGGCGCCCGCGTAGGCGTCGCCGAAGGCGGTGCCGGCCAGGGTGGTGCCGGTGGGCAGGGTCGCGGTGACCGCCAGCTCGTCCGGTGCCTCGACGGTCACGGTGTCGCCGATGCGGTAGGCGGTGACCTCGCCGGCCTGGAGGGCGGCCTGCCACGCGGCCCTGCGCTGCAGTTCGGCGCCGATGTCGTTCATCCGCAGGTTGACCACGGGGGTGTTCTCGGCGAACAGCGCCGCGTACCCGTCGAGGACACCACTGAGCACCGGGTAGGCGATGCGGTCCTCGGCCAGGTTCGACTGGTGGATGAAGTGCGGCTTCGGGTCGTTGGCGAGGACGTGTCCGAGGGCGATCCGCCTCTCCAGCGGCACGATGACCTCTTCGTATCCCGTGGCCGTGTCCAGGGGTGCCGACAGGCAGGTGGTGGTGGCCGGGTTGTCCTCGCAGATGCCGCTGCCGCCCTGGGCGCGGCTGGTGTAGATCCAGTTGTACTCGTCGACCTGCTCGGCCGCCCTGCCCGCGTTGTAGAAGACGTTCATGGGGTAGCGGGGCACGGTGGTGGCCGGGCCCACCCGACGCTGGGCGGGCTCGCGGGAGTTGTCGGAGCCGAGCCAGGCGATGTCGTTGTCGTCGAGGGCGAGCGCCAGGTTGGGGTTGTCCTCGGGCTGCTGCGGCAGCACCTTCATTCCGGAGTGCTCACCGGTGACCAACTCCTCGTTCTCCAGCGGGAGTCCGGCCGTCTCGCCCCAGACGCGGTTGGTGGCTATCTCGTCGGATATCTCGTTGTGGCTCACCCATTGGGTGGAGCCGTCGGCATTGGTCGCACATCTCCAGGGCACCACGCTGGTGTCCTGGACACAGCCGAGGAAGGGGTGCGAGTAGGTGTGGTTGATCCAGCGGAACTGGTTGCGGTCCACGATCAGCTTGTCGGTGAGCGCGTCGTCGCCGTTGTTGTCCTCGCGGTGGTCGACGCTGCCGGCGCCGTTGTACGCGAGGTCGAGGGTGAAATTCTTGTCGGTCTGCCAGGCGGTGGCGTGGTCGACGTCGTCCGGGGGCATGCGGATGGGGTCGGGCTCGACGCTCGGGTCGGTGCAGTCGACGTCGCCGGGGGTGCAGTTCAGCTCGGTGTTCCAGCGGTCGTCGGCGGCGAACACGTCGTCCACGTGCACGGCGAAGTAGTTCCGCGAGGCGCCCAGGTGCACCCCGCCGGTCATCCACTCCACGATGCCGCGGGCCAGCAGCCGGAACTGCTGCTGGTACTGGTTGTAGACAAAGGTGACGACGAGCTCGCGCCGCCCGTCGTGCCGGTACTCACCGACCAGCGTGCCGCGCGTCGACTGTCCGGGGATCGCCGCCTCGACGTAGGGAGTGAAGTCGGCTCCCGCCACGGGCTTCGACAGATAGGCGTAACTCTCGCCGATGGCAGGGTCGTTGTCCTCGAAGGGCACCACGCCGTCGAGGTAGCCGAAGGCACCCGCCTTCCCGGCGTCGGTCACCTGGGCCTCGGCGCCGTCGATGCTGCCGGAGTAGCCGCCGTAGATCGGGTACTGCAAACCGGCTTCTGGACGCGCGTAGGTGTAGGCGTCGACTTGGGGGATCGCATACGTCTGCTCGTACGTCGCGAGTGCCGCCATCTCGGTGGAGCCGGCCGGGAACGGGTTGTCGTTGGGCAGCACGACGGCCTGGAACCTGGCGCGTGGGCGGCCGTCGACGGTGTCCGCGAGGAAGCCGGCGTCGATCACGGGCCGGTCGGAGTTCGTCAGGTCGATCTCGGTGTACGGCGTGCCGGCCGCGGTCAGTTCGGCGGCGATCGCGTCGGTGGACGGGCCACCGTCGCTCACCACCAGGACCCGCAGGTCGACACGGGGTGCGGTGTCGTCGGCCTGGGCCGGGCCGGCCGGCAGGCCGAGCGCGGCGATGAGCGCGCCCACCGTGAGCACGGTGGTGCGTGAAGTCCGCTTCATGCGGTGAAGTCCCCTCCCCGGGCAGGGGTGAGCACGCCTCTCCTGGAGCGGACGCACCCCCTTGCGTGACGCCGGCGTCCCCCTCAGAACCCAGTCGTCGACGCATCCGTCGCGTCACATAGTGGTGTCTGTGTGCGGCATTCGTGGTCATGTTGCGAAACATGACGGAAAAGCGCAGGCGTCCAACTGGGCGAATCTGGAACCGAATTGGTCGTTTTCTCATCCGCAGGTGAGCGTGGTGTACGCCGACCGCGAGGGCCCGGCGCGCTGGTCCGGGCCCTGCGGGGCGCATCGGAGGACCGTTCGGGTCCGCCGGATCGTTCGCCAGTGGTCCAGACCATGACGGAAGCCTGATCGCAGGTCATTTCAGGTCACTCCCGTCACGGTCGTACACGTCCTGGCGGACCGTCAGGCGCAGAGCACCCGGGTCTCGGGCGTGTACACCGGGCCGCCGCTGACGTTGGTGCTGTCGCTGAACTCGGCGTAGAAGTACGAGTAGAAGCCGATGTTCCCGTTGCAGCCGGAGTCGGCGGCGACCTGGAGCGTCAGCGTGACGGTACGGCTCTGGCCGGGCGGGACGGTGGCGCCGTAGTTGGTGCCGAGGTTGGCGGGGCCGGTCCCGGAGCAGGGGGTGGCGCCGGCGGCCGTGGCGAGGCTGCAGCCGGTGAAGGAGTACTTCAGGTCGGGGCGCTGGTTGGTCAGCCAGGTCGGCTCGATGGTCTGATAGATGAACCAGACGTCGTAGGTGTGGTTGTTCGTGATTGTCATCGACAGGTTCACCGTGCCACCGGGCGTGGTGGTGGCGCTGTCGGTGGCGAACGTCAGCTCGGCGGATGCCGCGTCGACCGCGCTCGCGCTGGGGGCCATGCCGAACACGGCGAGGGCGAGGGCCAGGACGGCACCGAGGCCGAAGCGTCTCATCAGTGGTGATCGCATGGGCCGGGAGGCTAGGCATCCGGCAAGCACACCGTCTGCCCCGAGGGGCACCGGCCGGACGCCGCTCGGCCGGAAGTGTGCGCCGCGTGAAGGTGGCGTGGTGAATCCGTGCCGGGCATCGGGAGGCCCGCGTAAGCGCACTGTAACGGGGGTGTGACGGGCGGTGCGAAGGGGGTCGGTGATGCCCGACCGACCCTTGATGCGGATGGGACGCCATTGGCGCGTATCGCACCTTGCGGGCCGCTCCCTCGCCACCGCGCGGTGCGCAGCTTCTCGGCCATCCGCCGATTTCCGGCCCCGCCCTACCGCGTCCGGACCAGTCCCACGGCATCGCGCCTCCCCTGCCCTCGCGGGGCCGGAAGACGGCAGGACGCTGCTGCGACGCTCCCCTCTGGACGGTTCCGGGGTGGTGGACCTGAGTCCGGAGACCGGCCCGAACGCCCTCGACGTCTTCGACGTGACGGCTTCCGAGGACACGGTCACGGCGGGGGCCCGCACGGGCGACCCCGCGATCCGCAACGAGTCCCTGGCCAAACTCTGGCAGTTCTCCGGCGACGACGGACTCCGCAGCCGCGTCTCCTGCAACCGCGGCGAGCAGCTCTCCGCGGCGGCGGCCTCCGGCACCCGGGTGGTGTGGCTCGACTCGACCACCGGCATCAGCCATGTGGTGACACGGGGCCGGCCGACCGGCAGGTGCGACTGACCGGACCCGGAAGGAGTCAGCGGGCTGCTGGGCACGTGTCCGGCAGACCGCTGACGAACGCCACCGCGATGGCCGCGCTGACCCATACGGCGTCCCGGTGGTCAATCGAATCCGGCGCCGTCCACATCAGCGACCGGACCGTCGACGACGAAGCCGTCGCCCCCTTCGGCGGCGTCAAGTCCGCAGGCGCCGGCGGACGCTTCGGCGGCAGCGCCAACCTCGACACGTGCACCGAGGCGCAGTGGGTGGGTGACCGCACAGTCGAAGATCGAGCGCTACCCGTGCTGAGCCGCTTCTCCGATCCGGGCGCGTCTCCGATCCGGACCGCGTCTCCGATCCGGACCGCGTCCCCTCCGCGGCGGCGACCCACCCGCGCGCCACTGCGGAGGGTGAGCGTGTCGACCGTACGACATCCGGGATCGGTGACTGGCCGGTAATACGTACTCCGGTTACGTAGGTCTACGGATGCGTCGGCGTTCTCGCTTCGATTGGCTTGCCGGACGCCGGAGGGATCGCCTCGCGCTGCCTGTTCGTCGTCGGGGTTCCCGGCGCATCGGAGGGGACTTGTCGGGAGGCGCCGGACCGAATGTCAGTGGCTGCCGCTAGCGTTCCGCACATGGTCGCACTTGGGCCGGGATTCCCCGGCTGAACTGTGCTTTCTTCTTGTGGAACTGACGCGGAGGGCTGGGGTTCGTGGGTTGGCTGTCGGCGGGTGACGGGTATGAAGTCGCCCTTGTGGAGGGGCGGGTGGCGGCACGAGCCACCTCGGGCCGGGCGGCGGGACGGCAGTTGAAGTCACTGCCGAAGGCGCTGAAGGACCACCCGGAGGTGGACCGGCTGCGGCGGTTCGCCGAATGGCTGGATCGGCACGCGGCGGCGTGCGTCACGCAGGTGGACGCCTGGATGGTGTCGTCACTGCCCGTACCCACCGGTCTGCTGGCCCGGGTGTGGCCGGACGAGGCGTGGCAGGCCGCGCTGCGCGACCTCGCCGTGGTCGGCGACGACCCGGACGAGGTCGGCTTCCTGCGGGGCGCCACCGACTCCGGGGAGCTGCGGATCGTGAACCTGGACGGGGAGACGGTCCGCCTCTCCCCGCGCACGGTGACACTGCCGCACCCGGTGCTGCTGCCGGACCTCGACGACATCCGGGAGTTCGCGGCGGAGCTGGGCATCGTGCAGCGCGTCGAGCAGATACACCGGGCGACCTGGCGGCGGCCGGACGGACTCGCCGCCAAGGCCACCCAGGTGCGGGACTTCACCGGAGGCCAGTTCCGCTCCCGCTTCGCCCTCGCCGCCCGCGCCACCTCGCTCGGGTACCGCGTCTCCGGCGGCTACTCCACCGCCCGGGTCCGGGACGGCGAGCGCACCGTCGACGCCTCCGTGTGGATCGGGGAACCGTACTACGACGACCAGGTGGAGACCGGCAGCCTCACCTGGCAGGACCAGGACGGCCACGCCCTGCCGCTCGGCGAGGTGGGCCCGGTGGCCTGGTCGGAGGGGATGCGGATGGCCGCGGCGCTGTACGCCGGGCGTGTGATCGAGGAGGGCAAGGACGCATGAGCGGGGGGACGCGGGTGTCGTACGAGGAACTGCTGACGGCGGGCGGGGTGCTGCCGTCGGACACCGAGGGGGCCGGGGAGCGGGCGGTGCCGCTGACGGCGCGGACGTACCGTCATCCGGGCCTGGAGGACCGGGTGGTGGTACGGCTGGTCGCCGGGGAGCTGGGCGCGGCGGAGGATCTGGCCGCCGGGTTCCTGGGACTGGAGCAGGACGCGGAGCCGGAGGTCGTGGGGCTGGGGTTGCGGCAGTCGCTGGGCTTCCCCGAGTGGGTGCTGGTGCACCACCCGGCGGACGGGCACCACGCGCTGGGCATCGTGCCGGACCTGGAGCGGGCGGCCCGGCAGGCGAAGTCCAAGCCGAAGATGGCCATGGACGCCTACCAGGAGCTCGGCGAGCGGCTGGCGGCGTCGGTGCCGCACTTCCTGCCGACCTTCTACGAGCAGGCCGGGCGGGTGTTCCTCGCGGAGGAGAACGCCACGTACGCGGCCCAGTTGTTCACCCGCGCCCGCAAAGCCGAGGCGGAGCACGGGCTGACGGTCGAGGAGGAGCGGCTCGACGCCGTGTTCCTGGAGTTCGCGCTGGCCGGCGCGCTCCCGGTGAAGGTGCTGTCGGCGTACGCGAAGGAGCTGGCCGCGCGGGTCCCGGCCGAGGAGGCGCTGCGGCGCTTCACCAAGCTGTGCCTGCGCCGTACGGCGGGCGGTCTGCCGCCGTCGGCCCAGATGGCGGGCGACCTGCGCAGGCTGGCGCGAGCCGCCGGCCGGGACGCGGACCTGACCGAACAGGACTATCTGGCCGAGCTGCTGGTCCTGCCGTCCACGCTGCGGGCCGCGGCCGGCTGGTGGAAGGGCCACCGTACGGCGCTGGTGGCGCTGGCGGCGCGCGAGCCGAACATGCGCGGCACCCTGCTGGACACGCTCCCCTCGTCCTACGACGACGAGATGCCCGCGATGTGGCTGGACATGCTGGAGGCCTCCGGCGCCACGGCCGGGCTGTGGGACGGCTCCCTGCCCGAGGAGCAGCGGCCGCAGGACGGCACGGCGGGCTGGCTGGAGCGGTTCCTGACGTTCCGGGAGCGGGCGCGGTCCTGGCGCGGCTCCACCCGGATGCCTGAGCTGTACCCGCTGGTGGAGCGGGCGGCGGACCGATTGCGGGCCGAACTCACCACCGCCGGGCGCGAGTTGAAGGTCACACACGACATCGACCTGATCGACCTGCTGCTGTCCCTGGACATGCCGGTGGCCGCCCCGGACAAGGGCGACGGACTGCCGCTGGAGCAGTGGGCCCCGGGTGAGGGACACCGTGAGCTGCTGTCGCTGACCGCCGACTCGCGTTTCCACGAGGCCTTCCGGCGGGGTGCGGACCGGTTCGGCGACGACGACTCCGGGCGGCGCGCGATCCGCGTACTCGCCGCCTCCCCGGGCGGGCGCCCCCTGCTGGCGAAGTGGGTGAGCGAGGTCGTCCGGCGGTTCACCGCCGTGGGCCTGCCCCAGCTGCCCGAGGCGCTCACCCGGCTGAAGTGGCTGCCCGCCGAGGCGCTGGCGCTCGCCGAGGACGAGGTGCGCGCGGCCGTCGCCACCGACCTGGCGCCGGTGCTGTCGCGCACCCTGCGCGCCGGGCTCTTCGACGAACTGGGCTGGCCCGCCTGGGAGGACGCGACCACCACCCTCGTCCCGAAGAACGACGTCGAGGACATCATCGTCGCCGACGCCTGGCCGAACCTCATCGTGGCGGGCGCCGCCCAGGCCCGCGTGATCGGCGCGGAGGGCACGCTCCTCACCCACGACCTGCGCATCCCGGCCAACGACAAGTGGGGCGACCCGGGCTTCCACCACGTGGACGGCGAGCTGCTCGTCTACTGGCGCTCCCGCAACGACGGCCTGCGCGGCTACTGGCACAGCCGCGCCGACCGCCCCCAGACCATGGAGGGCCCCGGCGGCACCCGCGGCACGGAAATGGACTGGTACAAGGGCAATCTGAGGCTCACCCTGCCCCTCCCGGGCGGCGGCCGCACCACCGGTGCGGGCGTCCTGCACGTCGGGGACACCACGATCCCCGAGGAGCGGTGGCTGGTCTTCGACGGCGCCTCGTACTGGGTGTGGCACACGGACGGCGAGCAGGAGACGCACGGCCTCTACGAGTACGACCCGGCCACGAACAAGCGCGGGCGCATGAGCATGCCCGCCTTCCTCGCCAACGCGCTGCGTGACGTCCCCGAGGGCAGCACCTACGACGGCGGCTGGCTCGGCCCCTCCCCGAGCGTCGGCCGCGCGCCGGCCTCCGCGCCCGTGGACGGCGTGGTCGGCATCCGCACGGTTCAGCTGCCCGACGGCTCCTGGCACGGCCAGGACCTCGCCGGACACACAGTCACCCTGCCCGCCGACCGGGGCAGGCCGGCCGCGCTCGTCGTGTTCCCGGGCGACGACCGGGCCCGTGCCGTCGTCCGCAACGGCTGGCAGCTCGAAGTCGTCGACACGGACGGCGTCGTCACCTCCGTCGCGAAGACGGACCGCACCCCGGGCATCTTCGGCGAGGGCACGCTGCTGCTGCCGCCGGTGCAGTTCTGGGAGTGCATGACCGCCCGCGACCCGGAGGGCTCCGCCGCGCTGCGCCGCATCGGCGGGGAGACGTCGGCGGCCCTGCTGGCGGCCGCCGCGAAGGACGACAAGCAGGCGCTGCCCGACGCGATCCGCGCGCTACTGCCGGTCACGCATGACGCGCTCGTCGCGGGCATCGCCGGAGTCGTGCGCCACGCCGCCGGCCAGCAGGCCGTCCTCGACGCGGCGGCCGCCCGGCTCACCCGGGCGCTCGACGGGGGCGTGGAGGAGGTGGAGGGCCCCGCCGGGCCGGCGGACACCCTGCTCCAGGAAGCGATGAGCGGCCTCGGCGAGGCGACGCACTACTGGTGGAACCGCGACGATGAGGCCGATACCGTCTTCCGCAGCCTGCGTGTGATGACCAGGGCCGCCGGACTCCTCCCCGGTGCCACCGCGCCGGAGGGGCCGACCGTGCGACTCCACCTCGACGGGCCCGGGCTGCCGACCGGACACCCGGAACTGGGGTCGCTGACCGACCGCGCGGCCGCCATCGCCTTCCGGGCGGCGGCCGGCACCACCGCGGAGGAGCACCGGGAGGCGCTGCGCGTACTGCTCGACCGGTTCGACGCGCTGGGGCTGGGTGTCGGTACCTCGTCCGAGCGGTGGCGCAAGGTGGTCCTGCACCTGAGGGCCGATCAGTTGCGCACCCCGTCGGGCGAGTGGCGCGAAGGCTCATGGAACAACCTGCTGCCGCTGGGCGGCGGCGCCTTCGTCGCGATCGTGGGACGCCGTTCCCTGGACGACGACGGCTGCACGTTCACCGGGTTCTTCCACGACCCGGCGGGACTGTTCGGGACGCCGGAGCCGTACACGCTCCGTGAGTCCTCCCCGCTCGGCGGGGAGGGGGAGGCGGCCCGGCTCGGCGGGTTCCTCGCGGAGCTGGCCGCGCGCGGACCGGCGCCCTGGTTCCCGGAGGCCGCCGAGGAGTTCGCGCGCCGCACCGGCGTCACCGGGACGATGGCCCGGCTGATCGTGGCCGGACTGCCACGGGTCGACGTCTACGAGCGCACGTTCCTGACCACGGAGGCGCGCAACGCCATCGGGGTGAAGGCCGCCCCGGCGGCCGTCGCCAAGGACGAACTGCGCGGCATCGACGGCGGGATCCGCGCCGCGGTGGTGGGCGCGCTGCTGCCCGCCGACCCCGCCCGGCTGTGGACCGAGGGGCCGGACGTGGCCGCCGCGGCCGAGGTCTGGAACAACAAGGTCGGCAGGCGGACGGCCGTCCCCGAGGAACTGTTCGGCGACGCGCTCCGCGCGGTCAAGCACGCCCGGTGGGAGGTTCGGAGCGCCCTGCCCGCGCTGTTGCACCCGGCCGGTGAGCCCCGGCTCACCCGGGACCTGGAGTGGGCGGTCAACGGCGACCGGGTCCGGCCCGTCGGCGACGACGCGGTCGGGTTCACCGCTGACACGCTGGTCGGCTCGGTCGGCCTCGCAGCCTGGCTCGCCCACCGCCTGCCCGCCGGCGATCCGCTGCGGGCCGCGCTGCCCGCCGCACTCACCGCCGTACGCGAGCGGCTGGCCCACCCCGGGCTGGTGCTGGACCTCGGGCAGTACATCGGTCTCCCCTCGTTCCGGAAGACCGCGGGCACCCCGACCGAGGTCGGCGAGGGCTTCGAGCGGTACGGCGCCGTCATCCTGGCGACCCACGACGACCAGCCGGCGCCGGGCATCCGGGTCGCGCTGCTCGACGAGGCCGGCCAGGACCCGTACCTGCCCGCGCTGCGCGTCGACAACCAGCGGCCTTACGCCGCCGAGGTGGCGCTGCGTCTGGCCCGCGATCCCCGGTACGCGGCTCTCCTCGCCGACCCGGGCGACCCGTCGGCGGGCGAGCGCGGCAAGGACGGCACCTGGTGGCCGCAGGACCCGAGCCGTTCCGTGCCCGAGCTGGTGACCGAGGTGGCCAAGGAGTACGGCATCAGCGAGGACGCCGCCACGCTCTATCTGATGTTGCTCGCCATGCCCGACCCGACCGACCGTTTGACGGTCCGCTGGACGGGGTGGAAGCCGGCCCGGCTCAAGGCGGCCCGCGCCGAACTGGCCGATGGTGAGCTGGTGGTGGAGGCCAGCCGTACGAGAGCCGGGCGTTCGCTCTTCCTGCCCGGCGCCTGGGTCGACCCGAAGGCGCCGCGTCTGCCGCTGGAGCGGTGGAAGCTGCCGCTGTTCGGCGACCTGATGAGCGACGAGCACGCGACGTTCGGCGTGATCGTGCCGACCGAACCGGCCGCCGAGCTGTACCGCAGGGCCTGGCAGCGGATCCAGGACGGTGACACGCCCCGGTTCGAGGAGCTGAAGGTGCGGCGGGGGCGCCGCCGCTGAGGAGACGGGGGCACCCGGCCACCGGGTGCCCCCGGTCCCGCCCCGGCCGCCCCCGTGGGGGGGGGCCCCCGCCGGGGGGCGCGCGGGGGGCGCGCGGGCCCCGCCCCGCCCCCGCCAGCCCCGCCGGCGCACCCGCACGCACCCCGCCCCGACGGACCCGCCCCGCG
>NZ_JBHVDX010000287.1:0-10522 GCF_042802555.1 Streptomyces sp. NPDC057474
GAAGGCCCGAAGTCGCGCGGGCCGGTGTCGGAAGGCCCGAAGTCGCGCGGGCCGGTGTCGGAAGGCCCGAAGTCGCGCGGGCCGGTGTCGGAAGGTCCGAAGTCGCGCGGGCCGGCGTCGGAAGGCCCGAAGTCGCGCGGGCCGGCGTCGGAAGGCCCGAAGTCGCGCGGGCCGGCGTCGGAAGGCCCGAAGTCGCGCGGGCCGGCGTCGGAAGGTCCGAAGTCACGCGGGCCGGCGTCGGAAGGTCCGAAGTCGCACGGTCCGAAGTCGCACGGTCCGAAGTCACGCGGGCCGGCGTCGGAAGGTCCGAAGTCGCACGGTCCGAAGTCGCACGGGCCGTACACGCGCGCGTCGGCGAACGAGAACGACAAGAGGAGCACTGTGAACCGCCTGTCCGCCGAGAACGTCACCCTCGCCTATGACCAGCGGGTCATCGCCGAGCAGCTGTCGGTGGAGATACCCGACAACTCGTTCACCGTGATCGTCGGCCCCAACGCCTGCGGCAAGTCCACGCTGCTGCGCGCCCTTTCCCGGATGCTGAAGCCGTCCCAGGGGCGAGTGCTGCTCGACGGGCAAATCATCCAGTCGATGCCCGCCAAGAAGGTCGCGCGGACGCTGGGCCTGCTGCCGCAGTCGTCGATCGCGCCCGACGGGATCACCGTCGGCGACCTCGTGGGCCGTGGCCGGTACCCGCACCAGGGGCTGCTGCGGCAGTGGTCGACCGAGGACGAGCGGATCGTCCGGGAGTCCATGGAGTCGACCGGGGTCGCCGAACTGGCCGACCGTTACGTCGACGAGCTGTCCGGCGGTCAGCGTCAGCGCGTCTGGATCGCCATGGCGCTGGCCCAGCAGACCCCGCTGCTGCTGCTCGACGAGCCGACCACCTTCCTGGACATCCAACACCAGATCGACGTGCTCGACCTGTGCGCCGAGCTCCACGAGGAGCAGGGCCGCACACTGGTCGCGGTGCTGCACGACCTCAACCACGCCGCCCGCTACGCCACCCACCTCATCGCCCTGCGCGGCGGCTCGGTGATCGCCGAGGGCGCTCCTTCCGAGATCGTCACGGCCGAGTTGGTCAAGGAGGTCTTCGGACTGCGCTGCCAGGTCATCGACGACCCGGAGACGGGGACACCGCTGGTCGTGCCGGCGGCACGCAGGGCGCGGAGCGGCATCGAGAAGATGGCCGCTACAGAAGCTTCCTGAGCTGGAGCAGGTCCCGGAAGCCCGCCTCAAGCTTCACCCGGCCCGAACCCCAGGCCTTGGCGAAGTTCAGTTCGCCGCCGACGAGGGCCACCAGATCGTCGCCCGCCATGGCGAGCCGGATCTGGGCCTTCTGGGGCGGCGGTCCCTGAAGGGTGTCGTGCACCTCGATCCGCCCGTCGCGCATACGGCCCACGAAGGTGACGTCGAGGTCCTTGACATGGCAGCTCACCGAGCGGTCGAGGGCCGTCGCCTCGCTCACGTGTCCTTCGGCGCCTGCCATGTTGTCCGAGAGCTTTTCGAGTGCGGCGCGGCACTCCTCAATCGTTGCCATCGCGATCGACGGTACCCCAGAGCTTCGCGGTAGCGTCTGGGCATGAGCGACTCTTTGCCCGAGGTCGAGGCTGGGGTGGAGGCAGTGGTTCCGGAGGCAGTGGTTCCGGCCGTGGAAGCCGGGGCGACCGGCGAGCCCGGCCCGCAGTCGGCGCCCCCGGTCGTCGAAGCCGAGGACGACCCCGCCGCCCCGGCCCCGCTGAACGTGCCCCGCACCGCCACCGGCCACCCCGAGGTCGACGCCGCCCTCGACCGGCTGGCCGACGCCGACCACCTCGCCACCGACGGCCATGTGGAGGTGTACGAGGATGTACACAGGGGGCTGCGTGACGCGCTCACCGCGCTCGACGCCCGCCCGGGACCACCGGCTCCCACCCGTCACCCGACCGCCGCCCCTCAATGAGACCCTTCGGGTCGCACTTATCGATTGCCGTACGAGAGCAGGAGCTGAACCCACCGTGGCAGGAGTCGCACGCCGCCGTCTGGACGCCGAACTGGTCCGGCGGAAGCTCGCGCGGTCGCGTGAGCACGCGAGCCAGCTGATCGCCGCCGGGCGGGTCACCGTCGGCAAGACCGTCGCGACCAAGTCCGCGACCCAGGTGGAGACCGCCGCCGCGATCGTGGTCGTGACCGACGACGGCGACCCGGAGTACGTGTCCAGAGGCGGCCACAAGCTCGCGGGCGCACTGGAGGCCTTCGTACCGCGAGGGCTGGCCGTCGCGGGGCGGCGGGCGCTGGACGCCGGCGCCTCCACCGGTGGCTTCACCGACGTACTGCTGCGGGCCGGGGCCGCGCACGTCGTCGCCGTGGACGTCGGATACGGACAACTGGCGTGGACTCTTCAGAGCGATGAACGCGTCACCGTCAAGGACCGTACGAACGTACGCGAGTTGACGCTCGAAGTGATCGATGGGGAGCCTGTGGATCTTGTCGTGGGGGATCTGTCCTTCATCCCGCTCGGCCTGGTACTTCCCGCACTGGTGCGGTGCGTGAAGCCGGATGCCGATCTGGTGATGATGGTCAAGCCGCAGTTCGAGGTGGGTAAGGAGCGGCTGGGCAGTGGGGGAGTCGTACGGAGTCCGGAGCTGCGCGCCGAGGCGGTGCGCGGGGTGGCCCGGCGGGCCGGAGAGCTGGGGCTCGGGGTGAAGGGTGTGACGGCCAGTCCGCTGCCCGGGCCCTCGGGCAATGTCGAGTACTTTCTGTGGCTGCGTGCCGGGGCTCCCGCGCTGGACCCGGCCGACGTCGACCGAGCTGTGGCGGAGGGGCCGCGTTGACTCAGGACCGATCTCGAACTGTTTTCCTGCTCACCCACACCGGGCGGCCGGCGGCGATCCGCAGTGCCGAACTCGTCGTCAAGGGGTTGCTGCACCACGGCATCGTCGTGCGCGTCCTGGAGTACGAGGCCGAGGACATCCCGCTGCCGGAGGAGGTGGAACTCGTCAAGGAGGCCACCCCGCAGTGCCTGGACGGGTGCGAGCTGCTCATCGTCCTCGGTGGTGACGGCACACTGCTGCGCGGCGCCGAGTTCGCCCGCGCGTCCGGGGTGCCGATGCTCGGCGTCAACCTCGGCAGCGTCGGCTTCCTCGCGGAGGCCGAGCGGGACGACCTCGACAAGGTCGTCGACCGGGTGGTGACCAAGGCGTACGAGGTCGAGGAGCGGATGACCGTCGATGTCGTCGTTCATCAGAACGGGAACATCGTCCACACGGACTGGGCGCTGAACGAGGCCGCCGTGCAGAAGGCGGGCGCCGAGAAGCTGCTCGAAGTCGTCCTTGAGATCGACGGTCGGCCGGTGACCGGGTTCGGGTGTGACGGGATCGTCCTGTCGACTCCGACCGGGTCCACGGCGTACGCGTTCTCGGCGGGTGGGCCAGTGGTGTGGCCCGAGGTCGAGGCGTTGTTGATGGTGCCGATCAGTGCGCACGCGCTGTTCGCGAAGCCGTTGGTGACGTCGCCGAATTCTGTGCTGGCGGTGGAGGTCCTGCCGCACATTCCGCCTGGGGTTCTGTGGTGTGACGGGCGGCGGACCGTCGAGCTGCCGCCGGGGGCCCGGGTCGAGGTGCGGCGAGGGGCTGTGCCGGTGCGGCTGGCTCGGTTGCATCATGCGTCGTTCACGGATCGGCTGGTGGCCAAGTTCGCTCTGCCCGTTTCCGGATGGCGGGGGGCTCGGCACTAGCGTCTTGTGGGGGGTGGCGGGGACTCGTCAGCGGCTGCGGGCTGTGTGTGTGGTTGCTCGCGCCCACGCGGCGGAGCCGCATATTGACACAGTCCCGCGCCCCTTTCAGGGGCGCTGTAGCTCGCCGGGGTGACATTGGGGACGGGGGGCGTCGCGGTTCCGTCCCCGGACCTCGTAAGGTCGTGTCCGTGTTGGAGGAGATGCGGATACGGTCGCTCGGAGTCATCGACGACGCGGTCGTCGAGTTGTCGCCCGGCTTCACCGCCGTGACGGGTGAGACGGGCGCGGGCAAGACCATGGTGGTCACCAGCCTCGGCCTGCTGCTCGGCGGGCGGGCGGACCCGGCGCTCGTGCGGATCGGTGCGAAGAGCGCGGTCGTGGAGGGCCGGATCGCCGTGCCCGAGGGCGCGACGGCGGCCGTCCGGGCCGAGGAGGCCGGGGCCGAACTCGACGACGGGGCGCTGCTGATCAGTCGCACCGTCTCCGCCGAGGGACGGTCGCGGGCACACCTGGGCGGGCGTTCCGTCCCCGTGGGCGTGCTCGCCGAGCTGGCCGACGAACTGGTCGCCGTGCACGGGCAGACCGACCAGCAGGGGCTGCTGAAGCTGTCCCGGCAGCGGGCGGCGCTCGACCGGTACGCGGGGGACGCGGTGGCCGTGCCGCTCACCAAGTACGGTGAGGCCTACCGGCGGCTGCGTGCCGCGGCCGGCGAACTCGACGAGATCGTCACGCGCGCGCGTGAGCGGGCCCAGGAAGCCGACATGCTGCGGTACGGGCTCGATGAGATCGCGGGCGTCGAGCCGCGGGCCGACGAGGACGTGGAGCTGGCCGAGGAGGCCGAGCGGCTCGGGCACGCGGAGGCGCTCGCGTCCGCCGCCACGGCCGCGCACGCCGCGCTCGCGGGCAATCCCGAGGACCCGGAGGGCGTGGACGCCTCGACGCTCGTCGCGGGCGCGCACCGGGCGCTGGAGGCCGTGCGCTCGCACGACCCGGCGCTGGCCGCGCTCGCCGAGCGGATCGGGGAGATCGGGATCCTGCTGGGCGACGTGGCGGGGGAGCTGGCGGGGTACGCCGACGACCTGGACGCCGACCCGCTGCGGCTGGCGGCCGTCGAGGAGCGGCGGGCCGCTCTCAACGCGCTCACCCGGAAGTACGGCCAGTACGGCCAGGACATCGCCTCCGTGCTGTCCTGGGCCGAGCACGGCGCCCAGCGGCTCACCGAACTCGACGGCGACGACGAGCGGATCGACGAACTGACCGCCGAGCGGGACGCGCTGCGGGCCGAACTGGGCGGGCTCGCGCAGGCTCTGACGGACGCCCGGGCGGAGGCCGCCGAGCGGTTCGCCGCCGCCGTCACCGCGGAGCTGGCCTCGCTCGCCATGCCCCACGCGCGCGTGTCGTTCGAGATCCGGCAGAGCGAAGATCCCGAGGGCGTCGAGGTGGGCGGGCGTACGGTCGCGTACGGGCCGTCCGGTGTCGACGAGGTCGAACTGCTGCTCGCCCCGCACCCGGGAGCACCGCCGCGGCCCATCGCCAAGGGCGCGTCCGGCGGTGAGCTGTCGCGGGTGATGCTGGCCGTCGAGGTCGTCTTCGCGGGGACGGACCCCGTGCCGACGTATCTCTTCGACGAGGTCGACGCCGGTGTCGGCGGCAAGGCCGCCGTCGAGATCGGCCGGCGCCTCGCCCGGCTCGCCAAGTCGGCGCAGGTCGTCGTGGTCACCCATCTGCCCCAGGTGGCCGCCTTCGCCGACCGGCAGTTGCTGGTGGAGAAGACCAACGACGGGTCCGTGACCCGGTCCGGGGTGAAGGTCCTGGAGGGCGAGGACCGGGTGCGTGAGCTGTCGCGCATGCTCGCCGGCCAGGAGGACTCCGAGACGGCACGGGCGCACGCGGAGGAGCTGCTGGCGGCGGCCCGCGCGGACGCGTAGGGCGGGGGCCGGGACCGCCGCTCTTGTCGGCCATGAGTGAACAGGGCGGTGAACACGGCGGGAAGCAGCGGGACGGGAGTCGTGCGGAGGGGCACTGTCGTGCGGGAGTTCACTCGTGTGGGTGACCCTGGGACCGTGGTTGCCCGGGGCTCCGGCTTCCGCCGTGTCCGGCGGTCCCGGAACGCCCTTGCGGCCTGGCATCCTTGGACAGGAACGACGTAGTAGGACGTGCTGCGTGGACCACACGGAAGCGCCTCGTGCGGTCCACCCCCACCGCGGGATCCTTCTGTACGTTTCTTCGTGACCGTCCGACCCCGAACCAGGAGCCCCGGCCACGTGAGCCACGTGAGCAGCCACTCACCACACGGCCAGTCGCCGCTGCGAACCGTGCAAGTGCTCGGCGGCGGCAGCGCGGTGAGTAGCGCGCATGTGCGGTCGCTGTCCTCGGGCCTGGTCGCCCGGGGCGTACGGGTCACCGTGTGCGCCCCCAGCGACACCGACGGCCTGTACGACTTCACCGGCATCGGCGCCCACCACGTCCACGTGCCCCGCAGCAGCGATCCGGCTGCGGTGGCCAGCCTGCGCAGCGCCTGCGCGGACGCCGACCTGGTGCACGCGCACGGGCTGCACGCCGGCTTCCGCGCCACCCTCGCGCTCGGCCGGCGCACCACCCCGCTCGTCGTCACCTGGCACACGCGTTCGTACGCGGAGGGGGCGCGGGCCCATCTGCTGCGGCTGCTGGAGCGGCGGGTCGCCAAGGCCGCCGCCGTGGTCCTCGGCACCTCCTCCGACCTGGTCGACCGGGCCCGCAGCCGGGGCGCGCGCGACGCCCGGCTCGCCGCCGTCGCCCTGTCCACGCCGCGCCGGGCCGACTCCTGCGACGACCCGGACCGGCCCGCATCGAAGGTCCGGGCCGAACTGGGCGCCACGGATCGCCCGTTGCTCATGGCCGTCGGCACGCTCGACCGCCACCGGGGATATGACACCCTGCTCGACGCCGCCCGGGAATGGCGCGGCCTCGACCCCGCGCCGCTGCTCGTCGTCGCGGGCGAGGGGCCGTTGCGGAGCGTCCTGCAGCGGCGCATCGAGGACGAGGAACTGCCCGTACGGCTCGTCGGGCGGCGCGACGACGTCTCCGAGCTGATCGCCGCCGCCGACCTCGCGCTGCTGCCCGGTGGTCCGCAGACGCGCTCCGTCCTCGCCCAGGAGGCCCTCCACGCGCGCGTGCCGCTCGTCGCGGCCGCCGTCGGACCGGTGCTCGACCTGGTCGGCGACGCCGCCGAACTCGTCCCGTACGGCGACGCGGAGGTGCTCGCCACGGCCGTCGTACGCCTCCTCGACGACCCCGCCCGCTGTGAGGCGCTGAGGGAGCGGGGCATCCGGCAGGCCGCCACCTGGCCGACCGAGGACGAGACGGTGGCCCAGGTGCTCAGCGTCTACGACGAGTTGACGCAGCTCCGGCCGCTCAGCTAGCGCTGACCGCTCACCTGACGGGACGGCCACGGACCTGGCCGTGGCTGCTCGTCCGGCTCCGGCCTCGACTCGGCCGCGGCAGTTCGGCCGGCTCCGGCCCAGCGCTGTCCTGTCCCGGCTCCGGCCCCCCTTGCCCTTGCCCTTGCCCTTGCCCTTGCCCCGGCTCCGGCTCCGGCTGTTCATCCGGCCCCCGCCGCTCGCGCGGGCGGTGAGGCCTCAGACGACGTGTCTGCGTGCCCTCAGCGCCAGGCTCAGCGCCAGGACCGCCTGGGGGTCGTCCAGGTCGGTGCCGAGCAGTTCGCCGATGCGGGCGAGGCGGTTGTAGAGGGTCTGGCGGTTGAGGTGCAGCTCGCGGGCGGTCTCCGCCTTGCGGCCGGCGTGCGCGAGATAGGTCTCCAGGGTGGGCAGCAGCGGGGGCTTGGCACGGTCGTCGTGGTCGCGGAGGGGGCCGATCGCGCGGTCCACGAAGGCGGCCAGGTCGGGGTGGTCGCGCAGCCGCCACAGCAGCAGGTCGATGTCGAGGCGCCGGGCGTCGTACCAGGGGCGGTCGGCCAGGCCCTGCGCGGCCGTCGCCGTCTCCGCCGCGTGCCTGAGGCCCGCCGACACGGCCGCCCAGCCACCGGGCACGCCTACGACCACCACGGGCGGCCGCCCGCCCGGCCGCTGCATCCCGGCGCGCTCCGCGCCGGCCCGCAGCGCCGCCGCGACCTTGTCGGCGATCGCCGGGCGCTCCGACTCGGCGCGCAGGCCCAGCAGCAGCGGTACGCGGCCCTCGACGGGGCGTACACCGAGCAGGACGGGCACGCCTACGGAGGCCAGCTCCTCGGCCACCGCGCGGGCCAGGACGGCCCAGCCGCCGCCCGGGGACAGACCGTCGGCGAGCCGCATCACCACCGGCAGCAGGGGGCCGCCACCCGGCTTGAAGCCGAGGACGCGGGCCTGCGCGGGGGCGTCCGCGGCCTGGACACGGCCCTCGGCGAGGTCGGTGAGGAAGTCGCCGCGTCCGCGCGCCGCCAGTTCCTCCTCCTGCCGGGCCTGCATCAGGACGACGGCGAGGACGCCGGCCGCGCGCTCGGCGGCCATCCGGTGCACGGGGGCCAAGGGGGCGACGACGGGGAGGAGGACCAGACGGGCCCGTACCGAGCCCGGGCCCGGTCCGCCGCCCGGTACGTCGACGATGGCCGTCCCGGCCGGTGGCGCGTCCTGGTGCCGGTCGCGCAGCCCCTCCCACACCTGGAGCGGATCGGTGTCCGCCGGACCGGCCCCGGCGGCGTACAGCAGTTGTCCGTCGGCGGTCTCCAGGAAGACCGGGTTGCCGCTGAAGTCGGCCAGGATGCCGAGGACCTGGGGGACCCCGCCCCCGCCGAGCAGGGCCTCGGTGCAGCGGCGGTGGACCTCCTCGGCCTGCTGGAGGAGGGCGTAGTGGCCGTTCACGATCTCGGTGTGGATCTCCTCGGTGACCGTCACGAAGGCCACCTCGCGGTGCAGTTGGACGAGGGGGAGACCGGCCGAGCGCGCCGTCTCGACGAGGGCGGCCGGGAGCCGTGTGAAGCGCGGGCCCAGTTCGACGACGAGGGCCGCGATGCCCCGCTCGGCGAGGGTCCGGACGAACGCGCGCTGGTCGGCGGGGCGGGTGCCCAGCCCGTATCCGGTGGTCAGCAGCAGTTCGCCGCCCTTGAGGAGCGAGGCGATGTTCGGGACCTCGCCCGCGTGCACCCAGCGCACGGTCCGGTGCAGCCGGTCGGCGCCGGCCAGGATCTCCGGCAGCCCGCCGCGCAGCCCGGGCAGCTCCAGCGCCCGCCGCACGGTGATGCCGCCCTGCGCCTCGCGGCCGTCACCTGGTGCGCGGCTGTCACGGGTGTCCATGGAGCGGACGGTACCCGGTCGTCAGGCAGGCGGGATGTTGTGGTTGAAGCGGAAGACGTTGTCGGGGTCGTACCGGGTCTTGACCGCGGTCAGCCGCCGGTAGTCGTCGACGCCATGGCCGGCGACGACCCGGTCGGCGCCCTCGTCGCCGACGAAGTTGAGGTAGACCGCGCCGGTGCTCCACGGCCGGACGTCGGCGCGGACGTCCCGTACCCACCGGACGCACCGCTCGTCGTCCGCCGGGTCCTCCCAGATACCGAAGGGGTGCACGGCCCACGGGGAGTTCCGGTACGGCACGGGGTAGTCGGCGGGGCCCTCGGCGATGGCGCCGCCCAGCGGGAAGAGCAGGTGCTGGGTGCCGGTCGGCACGGGCATCGTCCAGGCGCGGGTGCCGAAGACGTCCACCAACTCGTCCGGCAGACCGGTCAGATACTCCGCCGACCAGTAGTTCCGCATGCCCGGCGGGTCGTCGATCATGCACTGCACGTCCGCGTACGGCATCGCGCCGACCACCTCGGCCTCGTGCGGCAGCGCCAGCAGCGGCTGGGCGATCTTGCGCATGTCCTCCTCGGTGCCCGCGTACGTCAGCAGGACCCCGCACACGAGCCTGCCCACGAGGTGCTCGGGGACGAACTCCTCGGGCGGGCCGGTGAGATAGAGCACACCGCCGCTCGCCTCCGGTGGGCCGGTCTCGATGACCTCGCGGTACACGCGGATCACCTCGGGGCCGTGATCCGGGAGGTAGAGCAGCAGGGCGATGGCGAACGCGGGCAGTTCGTGCAGCCGGAGGGTGAGCGCGGTGGCGACGCCGAAGTTCCCGCCGCCGCCGTGCAGCGCCCAGAACAGGTCCGGGTTCTCCCCGGCGCTCGCGCGGACCGGGTGGCCGTCGGCGGTCACCAGCTCGACGCCGAGCAGGTTGTCGACGGCGAGCCCGAAGGTGCGGTCCAGCCAGCCGCTGCCGCCGCCGAGGACGAAGCCGCCCACGCCCGTGGTCGACGCCCGGCCGCCGGTCGTCGCCAGGTGGTGGGGCCCGGTGGCGCGGTCGAGATGGCTCATGGTGGCGCCGCCCTCGACCCGGACGCTCATGGAGCCGGGATGGACCGTGACCGCGTGCATCCGGCGCAGATCGATGACGAGCCCGTTGTCGTTCAGCGCCATTCCGGCCACGCTGTGGCCGCCGCCGCGTACCGCGATCGGCAGGTCCAGGTCGCGGGCGAAGCACACGGAACGGGCGACATCGGTCTCGTCCGCGCACTGCGCGATCACGGCCGGACGCCGGTCGATCATGGCGTTGAAGACCGTGCGGGCGTCGTCGTACCCCGGATCGTCCGGCGCGTACACGTCGCCGGACAGGTCCTCGCGCAGTGCGGCGAGGGCCGCGTGCGCCTTCGAGAGGGGAGCCATGGTGAGCCGCCCCCTTTCGGTCAGGGGACAGGACTCTTTCCAGGCTAGATGATCTATTCCAAGGGGTCAGTGATCGTAGGCGATCAGTGAGCGTAGGACGGTTTGTCCGGTCGCGTCGTTGTGCCAGATCGCGGCGGTC
>NZ_JBHVDX010000288.1:0-10511 GCF_042802555.1 Streptomyces sp. NPDC057474
GGCGCCGCCCTCACCCGCGCCTACGTCGAGCAGGACCTGCACGAGATCTACGGGGGCGAGGTCCGCTACGCCCGCGACGCCTTCGAGGGCCTGCGTCTGATGGACGCCCTCATCGGCGTCAAGCGCGGCGTCCCCGGCGCCCAGCTGCCCGAACTGAAGCAGCGCCGAGTACGGGCGACGGCCGCGGCCACCGTGGTCGAGGAACGCCCGGAGGAGGGCCACGTCCGCTCCGACGTCGCCACCGACAACCCCGTCCCCACGCCCCCGTTCCGAGGCACCCGCGTAATCAAGGGCATTCAGCTCAAGGAGTACGCGACCTGGCTCGACGAGGGCGCCCTGTTCAAGGGCCAGTGGGGGCTCAAGCAGGCCCGCACCGGCGACGGACCGACCTACGAGGAACTCGTCGAGACCGAGGGCCGGCCCCGGCTGCGCGGCCTGCTCGACAAGCTGCAGACCGACAACCTCCTCGAAGCGGCCGTCGTCTACGGCTACTTCCCCTGCGTCTCCAAGGACGACGACCTGATCATCCTGGACGACGACGGCAACGAGCGGACCCGGTTCTCCTTCCCGCGCCAGCGCCGCGGCCGACGGCTGTGCCTGGCCGACTTCTTCCGCCCGGAGGAGTCCGGTGAGACGGACGTCGTCGGCCTCCAGGTCGTCACCGTCGGCTCCCGCATCGGCGAGGAGACCGCCAAGCTCTTCGAGTCCAACTCCTACCGCGATTACCTCGAACTGCACGGCCTGTCCGTGCAGTTGGCCGAGGCACTCGCCGAGTACTGGCACGCCCGCGTGCGCTCGGAGCTGGGCTTCGCCGGGGAGGACCCGGCTGTGATCGAGGACATGTTCGACCTCAAGTACCGGGGCGCCCGCTTCTCCCTCGGCTACGGCGCCTGTCCCGATCTGGAGGACCGCGCCAAGATCGCGGAGCTGCTGGAGCCCGAGCGGATCGGCGTACAGCTCTCGGAGGAGTTCCAGCTCCACCCCGAGCAGTCCACGGACGCGATCGTGATCCACCACCCCGAGGCGAAGTACTTCAACGCGCGATAGCGCTCCGCCGGGGGAGCCGTTATTCATCTGCGGGTCTCTTGGCTGGTCGCGCCTACGCAGGTGGAGCCGCACATCGAATGCAGCCCCGCGCCCCTTCGGGCGCGGTACGGCCTGACCGAAGGGCACTTCCCCGCGCGGCGTCGTAGACTGGTCGGTCCACCGCAGGCCGGTTCCCCACCCGGGAACCGGCCTGCTCGTCCCACAAGGAGGTGCGCCGGATGACCACGACGATCCCCGCGCTAGGAACCCGTACGGCCGAAGGCTCCGCACTGCAGGCCGTGCTCCTCGACATGGACGGCACCCTGGTGGACACCGAGGGCTTCTGGTGGGACGTGGAGGTCGAGATCTTCGCCGGCCTCGGCCACACCCTCGACGACTCCTGGCGTCATGTCGTGGTCGGCGGTCCCATGAGCCGCAGCGCGGGCTTCCTGATCGAGGCCACCGGCGCCGACATCACCCTCCCCGAGCTGAGCGTGCTGCTCAACGACGGCTTCGAGGCCCGTATCGGGCGCGCGCTTCCACTGATGCCCGGCGCGTCCAGACTCCTCGCCGAACTCGCCGCGCACGGCGTCCCCACCGCCCTGGTCTCCGCCTCGCACCGGCGCATCATCGACCGCGTCCTGACCTCCCTCGGCCCCCAGTACTTCGCGCTGACCGTCGCGGGCGACGAGGTCGAGCGGACCAAGCCGTTCCCCGACCCCTACCTCCTCGCCGCCTCCAGCCTCGGCGCGGATCCGGCCCGGTGCGCGGTCATCGAGGACACCGCGACCGGTGTCGCCGCCGCTGAGGCCGCCGGCTGCCATGTGGTCGCCGTCCCGTCCGTGGCCCCCATCGCCCCAGCCGCCCGGCGCACCGTGGTGACCTCGCTGGAAGAGGTCGACCTGCCCTTCCTTCGCGGCCTGATGGTGATCTGACGGCACCCGACGACGGAAATGCGCTGACCCGCGCACTCAACGTGAGCAATTGAAAGCGCAAGAAATTCCAAGATCACTCACAGGGTCCCGGCCGGGAAATTCAGTCGGTCGCAATGACTGAATTCCCGCGCCTGGGAACCCCTTTCAGGCTGTGACGTTTACCACTCGAAAGGGGCTCCCGGGTGGCTCCCGGCCGCGTCCGAGCCCCGTATTCAGAGGTGTTCAGCATGCCTTTGTGTCCTGATTGGTGAAGGGTGCACCAAACATTCCGTGCGTGCTACACCGTTTGTGTCCACACCCGGTTTCGCAGCGTGATGGGAACTCAACTCCGGTGTGTACGGGCCCCTCTGGCGGTGCGGGCTAATCTCGACGCGAGAACATCGCCGTACTTCCCGTGACGCGCTCGCACAACCCCGCCAGCACCCGTCCCGGACCACAGCTCTGGAGAAACTCGAGCATGAACCGCAAGACCTTGGTGCTGCCGGCCGTAATCGGTCTGCTCACCCCGGTACTCGCCGCCTGCGGTGCCACCGACAGCGCGGGTGGCAGCGGTGACGCGATCGTCGTCGGCACCACCGACCGGTTCACCGCCTCGAAGGAGGCCCCGGCCCCCATCGACCCCGCCTACGCCTACGACGTCGGCACCTGGAACATCCTCCGGCAGACCGTCCAGACCCTCCTGGTCCAGCCCCGCGGCGACGGCGAACCGGAACCCGAGGCCGCCTCCAGCTGCGCCTTCACCGACACCGGCAACGAGCGCTATGCCTGCAAACTGCGCGACGGCCTGAAGTTCGCGGGCGGCGACCCGGTCACCGCCGAGGACGTGAAGTTCTCCATCGACCGCGCCCGCTCCATCAAGGCCGACAGCGGTGTCTTCGCCCTGCTGTCGACCATCGACCTCGTCGAGACCAAGGGCGACAAAGAGGTGATCTTCCACCTCAACAGCCCCGACGCGACCCTCCCGTACAAGCTGTCCACCCCCGTCGCCGGCATCGTCAACCCGGCCGACTACGACAAGGGCAGGCTGCGCGACGGCTTCGAAATCGACGGCTCCGGCCCGTACACCCTGGACGCCGAGGTCGAGAACAACGAGCTGGTCAAGGCCGTCTTCACCAAGAACCCCAACTACAAGGGGCAGTTGGACCCGAAGAACGACAGGGTCGAGCTGCGCTCCTTCGCGAACGCCGACGCCATGGGCACCGCCCTGAAGGACGGCGACATCGACCTGATGACCCGCACCATGACACCGGAGCAGATCAACAAGCTCTCCGAGTCCGCCGACAGCGACATCGACGTGATCGAGTCCGCCGGCCTGGAGATCCGCTACCTCGCCTTCAACACCGACGCCTCGCCGGTCAAGAGCACGGCCGTCCGCCGGGCCATGGCCGAGGTCATCGACCGGGGCGAACTCGTCTCCAAGGTGTACGGCGCCCAGGCCGAACCCCTCTTCTCGCTGGTCCCGGCCGGCATCACCGGTCACTCCAACTCGTTCTTCAACAAGTACGGAGACCCGGACGTCACCAAGGCGAAGTCGACCCTGCAGGCCGCCGGCGTCACCACACCGGTGAAGCTGACACTCCACTACACGACCGACCACTACGGCGCGGCCACGGAGAAGGAGTTCGAGCTGCTGAAGAAGCAGCTCAACGACAGCGGCCTGTTCGACGTGACCATCAAGGGCACCCCCTGGTCCACGTTCCGCCCCGCCGAGCAGGAGGGCGAGTACGCGGTCTACGGCATGGGCTGGTTCCCGGACTTCCCCGACGCCGACAACTACCTCGCGCCCTTCCTCGACAAGGACAACTTCCTCGGCTCGCCGTACGCGAACAGCGAGATCCGCACCAAGCTGATCCCCGAGTCCCGCCGCGCGGCCGACCGCCTCACCGCCTCGGAGAGCCTCACCGGCATCCAGGCCATCGTCGCCGACGACGTGCCGATCCTGCCGCTTTGGCAGGGCAACCAGTACGTCGCCGCCCGCGACGACATCACCGGCGCCGAGTACGCCCTCAACGCCGCCTCGACGCTCCAGCTCTGGGAGCTGGGCCGCGGCAGAGGCAACTGACCTGACCTCACCCCCGCCCCGGGCGAGGCCGACCGGCCTCGGGGGAGCCCGGAGCGTGCCCGCAATGCACCCGACGACACAAGGCACTCATACGTGAACATGCGCACCCAGTGGCCCGTCCTGACCATCGCGACAGGGCTTGCCGCCGGCCTGCTGACCGGTTGCGGCTCCGATTCGGGGGGATCCGGGGCCTCCGGTTCCAACGTCGTGATGGGGATGTCCGACGACGTCCTCGCCACCGACCCCGCCTCCGGCTACGACCCCGGGTCCTGGCTCCTCTTCAACAACGTGTTCCAGTCGTTGCTGAGCTTCCCCAACGGCGCCACCGAGCCCGAACCCGACCTCGCCGAGGAGTGCTCCTTCGCGGACAATGGCACCACGGCCTACGAGTGCACCCTCAAGGACGGCCTGAAGTTCAGCAACGGTGAGGCGCTCACCGCGAAGGACATCAAGTTCTCCTTCGACCGCATGCTGAAGATCAACGACGACGCCGGCCCCGCGATCATGTTCCCCATGCTCGACAAGGTCGAGACCCCGGACGACAAGACCGTCCGCTTCGACCTCAAGTACGCCGACGCCACCTTCCCCAGCAAGATAGCCTCCGGCGCCGGATCGATCGTCGACGAGAGCTCCTACGACGCCGACGGGCTCCGCAAGGACGGCGAGGCGGTCGGCTCCGGCCCGTACAAGCTGGAGTCCTTCGGCGAGGACGAGGCCGCCTTCACCGTCAACGAGAACTATCAGGGCACCGCCGACGTCGAGAACACCGGCGTCACCCTCAAGTTCTTCCACGGCGACCAGGACGCCCTGAAGAAGGCTCTGCTGGAGGGCGACCTCGACGTCACCTACCGCGGCCTCAGCGCCTCCGACATCTCCGACATCGAGACCGACACCTCCACCGCCAGCGGCGTCGACATCGTCGACGGCACCGGCGCCGAGGTCCAGCACCTCGTCTTCAACATGGACGACCCGGTCACCGGCAAGCTCGGCGTCCGCCAGGCCATCGCCTACCTCCTCGACCGCGAGGCCCTCGTCGACGAGGTCTACCAGGGCACCGCCACGCCGCTGTACTCGATCATCCCGGCCGGCATCACCGGCCACAACACGGCCTTCTTCGACACCTACGGCGCCCGCCCCTCCAAGGACAAGGCCGAGGCCGCGCTGCGCGCCGACGGAATCAACGACAAGGTCGAACTGACCCTCTGGTCCACGCCGTCGCGCTACGGCCCCTCCACCGACCAGGAGTTGGAGGCCATCGCCCAACAGCTCAACGACAGCGGACTGTTCGACGCCAACGTGGAATCCGTCGCCTTCGGCCAGTACGAGAAGGACATCGCCGCCGGCAAGTACGGCGTGTACGTGAAGGGCTGGGTCCCCGACTACCCGGACCCCGACAACTTCACCGGCCCCTTCTTCGGCAAGGGCAACGTGCTGGGCAACAACTACACCAACGACACCATCACCGGTGAACTCCTCACGAAGACCGCCGCCGAGAGCGAGCGCTCCTCCACGGAGAAGGAGTACGCCGAACTGCAGAACATCGTCGCCACCGACATCCCCCTCATCCCCATCTGGCAGGCCAAGCAGTACGCCGTCGTCCGCGACGACGTCTACGGCCTGGAGTACTGCCTGGACGCGTCGACCGTCTTCCGCTTCTGGGAGATCAGCAAGGACTGACGCGAGACAGCCACACACGACGAGGGCGCCCTCTGCACAGGAAGAGGGCGCCCTCGGCGCGTAGTACGGTGCTCGGTTTCTACTGCGCGCCGGGACGCACCAGCCCGCTCTCGTACGCGTACACCGCGGCCTGCACCCGGTCGCGCAGCCCCAGCTTGGTCAGCACATGACCCACATGCGTCTTGACCGTGGTCTCGCTGACGAACAGATCGGCGGCGATCTCCGCGTTCGACAGACCCCGGGCCACCAGCTTCAGCACCTCGACCTCACGGTCGGTCAGCGTGTGCAGCGCGTCCGGCACCGGCTCGTCGCCCGACGGCAGATGCACCGCGTACTTGTCGAGGAGCCGGCGCGTGATGCTCGGCGCGAGCATCGCCTCCCCGCCCGCGACCACCCGGATCGCCTGCACCAGCTCGTTGGCCGGGGCGTCCTTGAGCAGGAACCCGCTGGCACCCGCCCGCAGCGCCTCCACCACGTACTCGTCCAGGTCGAACGTGGTCAGCACCAGCACCTTCGCCGGACCGTCCCGCCCGGGCCCGGTGATCTGCCGCGTCGCCTCCACCCCGTCCATCCGGGGCATCCGGATGTCCATCAGAACCACATCGGGCTGCAGCGCCCGCACCTGGTCGAGCGCCTGCAGGCCGTCTCCGGCCTCCCCGACAACCGCGAGGTCCTGCTCCGCCTCCAAAATCATCCGGAACCCGGTACGCAGCAGCGGCTGGTCGTCGACCAGTAGGACGCGGATGGCCACGAAAGTCTCCTTCGGCTAGTCCGGGCCCATTCTGCCCTGCCTGTCGTCGGCCGACTCGGGTGACCTCACCTGGAGGGGGTACGGCGGGGGAGTACCGCCGAATTCCGGACATACCGACTGGTGGTCGCACCAACCGCACAGCTTGGTCGGCCGGGGCCGCCAGTCGCCGCTCTCCGTGGCCAGCCGGATCGCCTCCCACAGCGCGAGCAGTTTGCGTTCCACCCGCTCCAGATCCGCGATCACGGGGTCGTACGTCAGCACATCCCCACTGCCCAGATAGACGAGCTGGAGCCGACGCGGCACCACCTGCTTCAGCCGCCACACCACCAGGGCGTAGAACTTCATCTGGAACAGCGCGCCCTCGGCGTACTCGGGTCGCGGCGCCTTGCCCGTCTTGTAGTCGACGATCCGCACCTCACCGGTGGGCGCCACATCCACCCGGTCGATGATCCCGCGCAGCCTGAGCCCGGAGTCCAGCTCCGCCTCCACGAACAACTCCCGCTCGGCCGGCTCCAGACGCGTCGGGTCCTCCAGCGTGAACCAGCGCTCCACCAGCCGCTCGGCCTCCGCCAGCCAGCGCGCCAGCCGCTCACCCTCCGCGTCGTCCGCGAACAGTTCCACGACCTCCGGCCTGCTCTCCCGCAGCCGGTCCCACTGCCCGGGCACCAGCGACCTGGCCCGCGGCGCCGTCCGCTCGGCCGCCGGCGCGTCGAAGAGTCTCTCCAGCACCGCGTGCACCAGCGTGCCGCGCGTCGCCGCCTCGCTCGGCTTCTCGGGCAGCCGGTCGATCACCCGGAACCGGTACAGCAGCGGGCACTGCATGAAGTCACTGGCGCGCGACGGCGACAGCGAGGCAGGCGGCGTGGCGGCCCGCACGGCAGGACGACCATCCCCGCCGCCCGCGGGAGCGGCGGCGGTGCCGTCGGTGCTGGTTTCCATGACCCCAGACCATACGGCCCACCACTGACAGTGACAGCCACGGGCCCGTACGACCGCCCACCGACACCGCACACGTCGACACCTGTGTGCCTCGTGCGACGCGGGGGAAAACACGAGGGGGTGCCGGAGCGGAACGCGCCCCGGCGACCGCATAGCATCGACCGCAGACCCTTCCGCCCGGCCACCGGGCGCGGAAGACGCTTCGAACGAGGGGACATCGTGGAGACGAGCGGCGGGAGCGGGCAGCCGCGGTCCGACAGCGACGCGGCGCCCGAGCACGCACCGCGCGACACGACCGGGACACCGGCGGAGAACGGCGTCCCCACCCCGGCCGCGACCCACCGCGACCCCGGCGACGCCGCCGGCACTTCCACGACGGGATCCGAGGCCCCCCGAGCGGCTGACGCTCCCGAGGAGACCGGCGACTCCGAAGCGCCGGGCGGATCCCAGCACTCCGGCGACTCCAACGAGCAGGGCGCCGCCGAGGGGCAGGGTGCCGCGGGGGAGCGGGGCGCCGCTGAGCAACACGGTGCCGTCGAGGACTCCGCCGTTGCCAAGGCCCCCGGCGACTCCGAGGCCGCGAAGCCGTCCGAAACCCCCGTGCACGAGCCGTCGGCGGGCCCGGCGGACCAACCGTCGACAGACTCGGTGAACCAGCCGTCGGCAGCTCCCGCGGCCCGACCGCCGTCGGACCCGCTGAACAATCCGTCGGCAGACGCGGCGAACCAACCGTCGGCGGACACCGTGAACGACCCGTCGGCGAACCAGCCGAGCAAGCCCTCGGCGGACTCATCGACCCCGCCCACCCCGCCCGACATGCACAAGGCGCCGACGGACGAACCCGAGCGCACAGCGGAGTCCGCACGCCCCCACGCCCACTCGGACGCCGCACCCAAGCCCCCCGAGCGCGCCAAGGAACCCGGCGGCGGCATCCTCATGGGCCGCCCCTTCGGCGTGCCCGTGTACGTCGCCCCCAGCTGGTTCCTCGTAGCCGCCCTGATCACCTGGGTCTTCGGCGGCCAGCTCGACCGCGTCCTGCCCGAACTCGGCGCCGCCCGCTACCTCGTCGCCCTGTTCTTCGCGGTCGCCTTCTACGCCTCCGTACTCGTCCACGAACTCGCCCACACCGTCGCCGCCCTGCGCTACAAGCTGCCGGTGCGCCGCATCCAGCTCCAGTTCTTCGGCGGCGTCTCGGAGATCGAGAAGGAGTCCGAGACCCCGGGCCGCGAGTTCGTCCTGGCCTTCGTGGGCCCCCTGCTCTCCCTGATCCTCGCGGGCATCTTCTACGTCGCCCTGCTGGCCGTCGAGCCGGGCACCGTCCCCGGCGTCCTGCTCGCCGGCCTGATGATCTCCAACCTGATCGTCGCCGCCTTCAACCTGCTCCCCGGACTGCCCCTCGACGGCGGCCGTATGCTCCGCGCCGTCATCTGGAAGATCACCGGCAAGCCGATGAGCGGCACGATCGCCGCCGCCTGGGTAGGCCGCGCCCTCGCCGTCTCCGTCCTCATCGGACTGCCGCTGCTCACCCAGTCCGGCCTGCTCGGCTCGGCCGCCGAGGACAGCGTCGGCATGGACACCGTCCTGGACGCCCTGCTCGCCGCGATCCTCGCCGCGATCATCTGGACCGGCGCCGGCAACAGCCTCCGCATGGCCCGCCTGCGCGAACACCTGCCCGAGCTCCAGGCCCGCACCCTCACCCGCCGCGCGGTCCCCGTCGAGACCGACACCCCCCTCTCCGAGGCCCTGCGCCGCGCCAACGAAGCCGGCGCCCGCGCCCTCGTCGTCGTCGACCCCGAGGGCGAACCCGTCTCCCTCGTCCGCGAGGCCGCCATCGTCGGCGTCCCCGAACACCGTCGCCCCTGGGTGGCCGTCAGCGGCCTCGCCCAGGACCTCACCGACGGCATGCGAGTCTCCGCGGAACTGGCGGGCGAAGCCCTCCTGGACGCCCTCCGCGCGGCCCCCGCCACCGAATACCTGGTCGTGGAGCAGTCGGGCGAGATCTACGGCGTACTCTCGGCGGCGGACGTGGAACGAGCCTTCGTCAAGGCGATGGCAAGGCCCAGCTGAGCGCCCCGAAAGGGGCGCGGGGAACTGCGGGACGAGCCACGACGAACCCGCGGTGTTCCCACTGCCCCAGCGCACCGAGACCGTGGTCGGCGCGCCCCCCGGGGACCGGTACGCTGTTCACATGTCCGAACCGACCGGTGCCGCCCGCCGTCGCGGGCCCTTCAAGGTCGGGGACCAGGTCCAGCTCACCGACCCCAAGGGACGCCACTACACGTTCACGCTCGAAGAGGGAAAGAACTTCCACACCCACAAGGGTTCCTTCCCGCACGACGAGCTGATCGGCGCTCCCGAGGGCAGTGTTGTCCGCACCACGGGGAACGTCGCCTACCTGGCGCTACGCCCCCTGCTCCCCGACTACGTCCTGTCCATGCCCCGCGGCGCCGCCGTGGTCTACCCCAAGGACGCGGGGCAGATCCTCGCCTTCGCCGACATCTTCCCCGGCGCCCGCGTCGTCGAGGCCGGCGTCGGCTCCGGCTCACTCAGCAGCTTCCTGCTGCGCGCCATCGGCGACCAGGGCATGCTGCACAGCTACGAGCGCCGCGAAGACTTCGCCGAGATCGCTCAGGCCAACGTGGAGCGCTACTTCGGCGGCCCCCACCCCGCGTGGCAGCTCACCGTCGGCGACCTCCAGGACAACCTCAGCGACACCGAGGTCGACCGCGTCATCCTCGACATGCTCGCCCCCTGGGAGTGCCTGGAGGCCGTCTCCAAGGCCCTCGTCCCCGGCGGCATCGTCTGCTGCTACGTGGCGACCACCACCCAGCTCGCCCGGACCGTCGAGTCCATCCGCGAGATCGGCTGCTTCAACGAGCCCAGCGCCTGGGAGTCGATGATCCGCAACTGGCACATCGAAGGCCTGGCCGTCCGCCCCGACCACCGGATGATCGGCCACACCGGCTTCCTGCTCACCGCCCGCCGCCTCGCCGACGGCGTCGAGCCCCCCATGCGCCGCCGCCGACCCGCCAAGGGCGCGTACGGCGAGGACTACTCCGGCCCCAACGCCGACGGCGGCACCCCGCGCTGACCCGCCGCCCCACCCCGTACGCCGCCGCCC
>NZ_JBHVDX010000289.1:0-10432 GCF_042802555.1 Streptomyces sp. NPDC057474
CCGTGCCCAGGAACACCACCAGGGCCCCCACGCGCCCGCAGCCGAACGACCGGCCGTACCCGATTCGGCGATGTCCGAAGGACGTGGCAACATGCCGTCATGTCCTCCGCACTGACCGATCTCGTCCCGCTTCCGATCGTGCAGGCCCCGATGGCGGGCGGTGTGTCCGTGCCGCGGTTGGCCGCTGCCGTGTCCGAGGCGGGTGGGCTGGGGTTTCTCGCCGCCGGGTACAAGACCGCCGACGGGATGTATCAGGAGATCAAGGCGCTCAGGGCGCTGACGTCGCGCCCCTTCGGCGTGAACCTGTTCATGCCACAGCCGGAGTACGCCGAGCCCGCCGCCGTCGAGGTGTACGCGGAGCAGCTGGCCGGTGAGGCCACCTGGTACGACGCCGAGCTGGGCGACCCCGACAGCGGACGCGACGACGGCTACGAGGCCAAGCTCGCGGTGCTGCTCGACAACCCCGTGCCGGTGGTGTCGTTCCACTTCGGCTGCCCGACGCCCGAGGTCATCGAGGCCCTCGCACGCAAGGGCACGCTCACCCTGGTCACCGCGACCTCGGCGGAGGAGGCGCAGGCCGTGGAGCGGTCCGGGGCCCACGCCGTGATCGTGCAGGGTGTCGAGGCGGGCGGCCACCAGGGCACCCACCGGGACGACCCGGAGCGGGACTGCGCCGGCATCGGCCTGCTCTCCCTGGTCGCACAGGTCCGCGAGGCGGTGGCGTTGCCGATGGTCGCGGCCGGCGGCATCATGCGCGGCGGCCAGATCGCCGCCCTCCTCACGGCGGGCGTGAGCGCGGCCCAGCTCGGCACCGCGTTCCTCGCCACCACCGAGTCCGGCGCGCACGCCGTGCACAAGCAGGCGCTGACCGACCCCCTCTTCGTCCGTACGGAACTGACCCGCGCCTTCTCCGGGCGCCCGGCCCGCGGCCTGGTCAACCGGTTCCTGCGCGAGCACGGCCCCTACGCGCCCGTCGCCTACCCCGAGGTCCACCACCTCACCTCGCCGCTGCGCAAGGCCGCCGCCAAGGCCGGGGACGCGCAGGGCATGGCGCTGTGGGCCGGGCAGGGGCACCGGATGGCCCGGCAGCTGCCGGCCGGGAAACTGGTCGAGGTGCTGGCCGCCGAGATCGCCGCCGCACAGGCCGCGCAGGCCTCCGCGCGGGTCGGCAGCCAGGGCGGCGGCCAGGCCGGGAGTCAGGCCGGGAGCGAGGTCCGATGACCGCGCCCGTGTTCGTGGTGGACCGATTCGACGGCTGGGGATCGGAGATCGTGCTCGACGGCCCCGAAGGACGGCACGCCGTATCGGTGAAACGGCTGCGTCCCGGTGAGGACGTCGTCCTCACCGACGGGCGGGGCCAGTGGGTGGAGGGCGTCGTGAAGGCCGCCGAGGGCAAGGACCGGCTGGTCGTCATGGACGTGGGGTGCCTTGTCGAGGAGCCCCCGGCGCAGCCCCGTATCACCGTCGTCCAGGCGCTGCCCAAGGGCGACCGGGGCGAAGTGGCCGTCGAGACCATGACCGAGGTCGGGGTCGACGCGATCGTGCCCTGGGCCGCCTCCCGCTGCATCACCCAGTGGAAGGGCGACCGGGGGCTGAAGGCCCTAGCCAAGTGGCGGGCCACCGCGCGGGAGGCGGGCAAGCAGTCCCGCCGGGTGCGGTTCCCCGAGGTCGCTGGGGCGGCCACCAGCAAGCAGGTCGCGGCGCTGCTCGCGAAGGCCGACTTCGCCGCCGTACTGCACGAGAGCGGCGACGAGACACTGGCCACGGCCGAGCTGCCGGCGGCCGGGGAGATCGTGCTCGTCGTGGGGCCCGAGGGGGGCGTGTCGCCGGAGGAGCTGGCGCTCTTCGGCGAGGCGGGCGCGGGGACGTATCGACTCGGGCCCAGTGTGCTGCGCACGTCGACCGCCGGGACGGCGGCCGGGGCGCTGCTGCTGGGCCGAACCGGACGCTGGTCCTGACCGCCCCCGGTCCCGGTCGGCCTCCCCAAACCCCCCTGGGAGCATCGTGGAACTCGCCCAAGTAAGGCTGCTCATCTCCGACTTCGCCGTGTGCTACCGCTTCTACGCCGATGTGCTCGGGCTGAAACCGCAGTCCGGGGCGGCCGAGGGGCCGTACGAGAAGTTCAGTCCGGCGGTCGGGTCCGCGGGCATCGCCCTGCAGGACCGGGCGATGATGGCCCAGGTGCTCGGGGAGCTGGCCGACACGGCGAACGGGCACCGGTCGCTGGTCGTCCTGCGGGTCGACGACCTCGACGCGTACTGCGAGCGGATCACCGCGCGCGGCGCGCGGCTCCTGCACGGGCCCGCACGTATGACCGACCGTATGCGTGTGGCGTATCTCAAGGACCCCGAGGGGAACTTGGTGGAGCTGCAGGAATGGCTGCTGCTGCGCGGCTGACGCCGTTCCCGCGCGTCCGTCTCTTTCGCTCTTCCCGGCAGCATGGCCGCATGTGGTCTTCCGTGGCGCGACGGGCGGTGGCAGGCTGCCGTGCATGGGGGCATGGCGGCGTATCAGGGCGTACCGGACAGGCGGGCGTCGGCTCCTGCTGGGAGTCGGGCTCGGCATCGGCGCGGTCGCGGGCCTGGTGGCCTGCGAGGGCGGCGGGCTCAACACCGGTGCGATCGCGTTCACGACGGACCAGATGGGCACCAAGGAGCTGGAGCGGCAGGGCCTCGACGTCCAGTGGCTCAACTGCACGGCGTCGTACGACAGCGACGGCGATGGCGACAAGCAGGGTGACGACAAGCAGGGTGACGACAAGCAGGGTGACGACAAGCAAGGTGATGACAAGAAGTCCAAGTCGCCTTCCTCGTCCGCCAACACCGTCGCGAACGTCGACTGCACGGGTGAGGACAAGGAAGGCCGGGACATCTCCCTCACCGGGAAGGTGACGAAAGAGGTCAACGGCAAGTGCGTACGGGGCGATCTGACCGCGAAGGTCGACGGCAAGGAATGGTTCCACGTCGACGTGCTCGGCAACTGCAACGCCCCCGACCCGACCCCGAGCGCCGGGTTGCCGGACCCCGACCAGCCGGACCGGCCCGGACCGACCGCGACGGTCACCGTCACCCAGACCATCTGGTGCCAGAAGGACCCGCAGTGCTGGCCCGAGGGCAAGTGAGGCCCGGCACGAGGGACATGATCCAAACCCCTCCCAATCAGGCCGAACGCTGCTTACAGTGACCGGGTGACTCAGCTCGCGTATTTCCGGTATCCGCACCTGCACGGCGACCTGGTCGCCTTCACCGCCGAGGACGACGTGTGGGTCGCGCCTCTGGACGGCGGCCGTGCCTGGCGGGTCAGCGCGGACAACGTGCCCGTGAACCATCCCCGGATCTCCCCGGACGGCACCACCGTCGCGTGGACCTCCACGCGGGACGGCGCGCCCGAGGTACATGTCGCGCCCATCGACGGCGGGTCGGCCAAGCGCCTGACGTACTGGGGGAGTTGGCGCACCCAGGTGCGCGGCTGGACGCCCGACGGCCAGGTCCTCGCGCTCAGCACCTACGGGCAGGCCAGCCTCCGGCGGAGCTGGGCGCGCGCCGTGCCGCTCGACGGCGGCCCGGCCACCACCCTTCCGTACGGGCCGGTCGGCGATGTCGCCCACGGCCCCGCCACCGTGCTGCTGTCCGCGCCGATGGGCCGCGAGGCCGCCTGGTGGAAGCGGTACCGGGGCGGCACGGCGGGCAAGCTGTGGATCGACCGCGCGGGCGAGGGCGGCGAGGACGGCGATGCCTCCGGGTCGGCCGGGGAATTCGTACGCCTGCACGCCGAGTTGGACGGGAACCTCGAATACCCGCTGTGGGTCGGGGACCGGATCGCGTTCCTGTCCGACCACGAGGGCGTCGGGGCCCTGTACTCCTCCCTGGCCGACGGTTCGGACCTGCGGCGGCACACACCGGTCGACGGCTTCTACGCCCGGCACGCGGCCACCGACGGCACCCGGGTCGTGTACACGTCCGCCGGTGAACTGTGGCTGCTGGACGACCTGGACGGGGCCGAGCCGCGCAGGCTCGACATCCGGCTGGGCGGGCAGCGTGTCGACCTCCAGCCCTTCGCGGCGAACGCCTCCCGCTGGTTCGGCTCCGCCTCGCCCGACCACACGGCCCGGGGCAGCGCGATCTCCGTGCGCGGATCAGTCCACTGGATCACCCACCGCTCCGGCCCCGCCCGGGCGCTCGCCGCCGAGCAGGGCGTACGGGCCCGGCTGCCGCGCACCTTCCGGGTGGAGGGCGAGGAGTGGGTGGTGTGGGTGACGGACGCGGAGGGCGACGACGGGCTGGAGTTCGCCCCGGCGACCGGCGTCGGACCGGGCGCCACCCCGCGCCGGCTCGCCGCCGGGCAGCTGGGCCGCGTCCTCGGGCTCGCCGTGGCCCCCGACGGCAGCCGGGTCGCCGTCGCCACGCACGACGGCCGCGTCCTGCTCGTCGAACGGGAGACGGGGGAAGTGCGGGAGGTGGACCGGAGCGAGGACGGGGAGGTGTCGGGGCTCGTCTTCTCGCCCGACTCGGCCTGGCTCGCCTGGTCGCACCCCGGCCCGCGCCCGCTGCGTCAGCTCAAGCTCGCCAACACGGCCGACCTGTCCGTGACCGAGGCGACCCCGCTCCGCTTCCAGGACTTCTCGCCGACGTTCACCCTCGACGGCAAGCACCTCGCCTTCCTCTCCGCCCGCGCCTTCGACCCGGTCTACGACGAACACGTCTTCGACCTCCACTTCGTCAGCGGCGCCCGCCCGCACCTCATCACGCTCGCCGCGACCACGCCGTCGCCCTTCGGGCCGCAGCGCCACGGCCGCCCGTTCGAGGCGCCCGACAAGGACGAGACCCCGGACAGCGAGGGCGCACCCGCGACCCGGATCGACCTCGAAGGGCTCGCCGACCGGATCGTCCCCTTCCCGGTCGAGGCCGCCCGCTACTCCACGCTCCGCGCCGCCAAGGACGGCGTGCTGTGGCTGCGCCACCCCGTCACCGGCGTCCTCGGCCACTCCCGGGCCACGCCCGACGACCCGGACCCGAAGACCTCCCTGGAGCGCTACGACCTCGCCCAGCGGCGCCTCGAATACCTCGCCTCCGACGCCGACCACTTCTCCGTCAGCGGCGACGGCAAGCGGGTTCTGCTGTGGACCGACGGCAAGCTCAAGGTCGTCCCCAGCGACCGGCGCGCCTCGAACGACGACGAGAGCGACACCAACATCACGGTCGACCTCTCACGCGTACGGCGGACCGTCGACCCGGCCGCCGAGTGGCGCCAGATGTTCGACGAGACCGGCCGCCTGATGCGGGACAACTTCTGGCGCCCGGATCTCGGCGGGGTGGACTGGGACGGCGTCCTGGACCGGTACCGCCCGGTACTGGACCGGTTGGCCACGCACGACGACCTCGTGGACCTGCTGTGGGAAGTGCAGGGCGAGTTGGGTACCTCGCACGCGTACGTCACCCCGCGCGGCCGGGGCGGTTCCGGCGACCGGCGACAGGGGCTGCTCGGGGCGGACATCTCCCGGCACGAGGACGGCCCGCAGGGGTCCGTGCTGTGGCGGATCGACCGGGTGCTGCCGTCCGAGACCTCCGACCCGGACGCGCACTCGCCGCTCGCCGCGCCGGGGGTGGCCGTGCGGGCCGGGGACGCGATCGTCGCCGTGGGCGGGCAGCCGGTCGATCCGGTGGCCGGGCCCGGGCCGCTGCTCGTCGGCGCGGCCGGCAAGGCGGTAGAGCTGACCGTTCTGCCGTCCGGGGGCGGGGATCTCCGGCATCCCGTGGTGGTGCCCATCTCCGACGAGGAGCCGCTGCGGTACCACGCGTGGGTGGCGGACCGGCGGGCCTACGTCCATGAGAAGTCCGGCGGCCGGCTCGGGTATCTGCACGTGCCCGACATGGTCGGCTCCGGCTGGGCCCAGCTCCACCGCGACCTGCGGATCGAGGTCGCCCGGGAGGGGCTCGTCGTGGATGTCCGGGAGAACCGGGGCGGCCACACGTCCCAGCTCGTAGTGGAGAAGCTGGCGCGGCGGATCGTCGGGTGGGACCTGCCGCGTGGGATGCGGCCGACCAGCTATCCCGACGACGCGCCCCGGGGGCCCGTCGTCGCCGTGGCGAACGAGTTCTCCGGGTCCGACGGGGACATCGTCAACGCGGCGATCAAGGCGTTGGGCATCGGGCCGGTGGTCGGTACGCGGACGTGGGGCGGCGTCGTCGGGATCGACAGTCGGTATCGGCTGGTGGACGGGACGTTGGTGACTCAGCCGAAGTACGCCTTCTGGTTGGAGGGGTACGGGTGGGGGGTCGAGAACCACGGGGTCGATCCGGATGTGGAGGTTGTGCAGGCGCCGCAGGATCATGCGGCGGGCCGTGACCCTCAGCTGGACGAGGCGATCCGGATCGCGCTGGCCGGACTTGAGGAGACTCCGGCGAAGGCGGCACCTTCGCTGCCGGAGGCGTAGTTTCTTCGCCCCCGCCGCCCCTGCCCGTCCCATCCTCGGGGCTCCGCCCCGGACCCCGTTCGCGCAGTTCCCCGCGCCCCTGAGGACGGGGGTCGAAGGGGCGCAGCCCCTGGGGACGGGAACGGATAAGGGCGGCGGGGGCGGAAACGCATCGCTACGATGCCTCCGTAGGCGATCACACGGGTGGCTGGGAGGCAATGGATGGCTGGGGAGCCGCAGGACGACTGTCTGTTCTGCAAGATCGTGGCGGGGCACGTACCGGCGACGATCGTGAGGGAGACGGACACGACGGTCGCGTTCAGGGACATCAACCCGCAGGCACCGACGCACGTCCTGGTCATTCCGAAGGCGCACTACGCGGACGCCGCGACACTCGCCGTCGCCGCCCCGGAACTCGCCGCGGACCTCCTCCGCGAGACGCAGGCCGTCGCGGACGAGGACAAGCTGGAGAGCTACCGGATCGTCTTCAACACCGGTGTCGGCGCCGGCCAGACCGTGTTCCACGCGCACGCCCACGTCGTCGGCGGCCGTGGCCTGCAGTGGCCCCCCGGGTGACGTGCCGTGTCCGTACGTGAATTGGTGGTCCTCGGCACCGCCAGCCAGGTCCCGACCCGGCACCGCAACCACAACGGCTATCTGCTGCGCTGGGACGCGGACGGGTTGCTCTTCGACCCCGGTGAGGGCACCCAGCGGCAGATGCTGCGCGCCGGGGTCGCCGCGCACGACCTGAACCGCATATGCGTCACCCACTTCCACGGGGACCACTCGCTGGGGCTGGCCGGTGTCATCCAGCGGATCAACCTCGACCGGGTGCCCCACGACATCACTGCCCACTACCCGCGCTCCGGGCAGCGGTTCTTCGACCGCCTGCGGTACGCCACCGCGTACCGGGAGACGGTCCGGTTGGTCGAGGCGCCGGTCGACGGGGAGGGCGGGGCGCTGGCCGCCACGCCGTCCTACACGCTCGACGCACGGAAGCTCTCGCACCCCGTCGAGTCGTACGGGTACCGGCTCGTCGAGCCCGACGGGCGCCGGATGCTGCCCGAGCGGCTCGCCGAGCGCGGGATCAAGGGGCCGGACATCGGGCGGATGCAGAGAGAAGGGGCGATCGGGGACGTCTCCCTCGACGACGTGAGCGAGCTGCGGCGCGGACAGCGGTTCGCGTTCGTCATGGACACCCGGTTGTGTGACGGGGTCTACGCCCTCGCCGACGCGGCCGACATGCTCGTCATCGAGTCCACCTTTCTCGACGAGGACATCGAACTCGCCGTTGATCACGGACATCTGACGGCCGGTCAGGCAGCCTCGGTCGCCCGTGACTGCGGCGTACGGCATCTCGTGCTCACCCACTTCAGCCAGCGGTACTCCGAGCCCGCGGAGTTCGAACGGCAGGCGCGGGCCGCCGGGTTCGAGGGGGAACTGACCGTGGCGCACGATCTGATGAGGGTGGCGCTTCCGAAACGGCGGTAGAGCAGCCGTACGATGCTTTGATGTCCCTCCCCAAAGCTGAGCTGCACCTGCACATCGAAGGCACCCTGGAGCCGGAGTTGGCGTTCGCGCTGGCCGCCCGGAACGGGGTCGCGTTGCCGTACGCGGACACGGACGCGCTCCGTAAGGCGTACGAGTTCGAGGATCTGCAGTCCTTTCTGAACCTGTACTACGAGCTGATGGCCGTCCTGCGCACCGAGCAGGACTTCGCGGACCTCGCCGACGCCTATCTCGCCCGCGCCGCCGCCCAGGGCGTACGGCACGCGGAGATCTTCTTCGACCCGCAGGCCCATATCGCGCGGGGCGTCGGGATCGGGACGGTCGTCGAGGGGCTGTGGCGGGCCCTGGGGAGGAGCGAGGAGACGCATGGGATCTCCACTCAGCTGATCATGTGCTTTCTGCGGGACGAGTCCGCCGCGTCGGCCCTCGACACCCTGGAGGCCGCGAAGCCGTATCTCGACCGGATCGTCGGGATCGGGCTGGACTCCGCCGAGGTCGGGCATCCGCCGGTCAAGTTCCGTGAGGTGTACGAGGCGGCCGCGGCGCTCGGGCTGCGGCGGGTCGCGCACGCGGGGGAGGAGGGGCCGCCGGAGTACATCACCGAGGCCCTCGACGTCCTCGGTGTCGAGCGCGTCGACCACGGGCTGCGGTGTGTGGAGGACCCGGCCCTCGTCGAGCGGCTGGTGCGGGAGCGGATCCCGCTGACGCTGTGCCCGTTGTCGAACGTCCGGCTGCGGACCGTCGACACCCTCGCCGACCACCCCCTGCCCGCCATGCTCGACGCGGGCCTGCTCTGCACGGTCAACTCCGACGACCCGGCCTACTTCGGCGGGTACGCCGGTGACAACTTCGACGCCGTACGGCAGACGCTGGGCCTGAGCGAGGACCGGCTGCGCGAACTGGCCCGCAACTCCTTCACCGCGTCCTTTCTGGAGCACGACGAGGAGCGGCGGGCCCGGTATCTCGCCGAGGTGGACGCGTACGAGTTCGGATGAACGACCGGGGGACGGGCCGCCGGTGGTGACGGGGTGACGGGGGCTCAGGCCGCCGGGCGGTACTCGGGCTGCTCGGCGGCCGTCCGGGACTGCGCCTGGGCCCGGTCCCGTTCCCGCTCCTGGTAGCGGGCGTGTTCCGTCGTGAGGGTGGTCGTGCGCAGGGCCACCCAGGTCATGGGGGCCGTGATGAGGAGAAGGCCCACGGCCAGGATCGCGCCCATCGCCGGGTAGCCGACGTGGGCGGAGAGCAGGCTGCCGACGAGGGGGCCGGCCGCCGTGCCGAGCGAGGACGCGGAGCCGATGAGGACCGCCCAGCGGCCACGCGGGTCGAGGGACGCGGCGAGGCCGATGAGGTACGACAGGACGACCGGGTAGAGCGCGTTCCAGGCGATCTCGCCCGTCGCGAAGGTCGGCAGGTCGGTCGCGGTGGCGCTGAGCGCGATACAGCCGGCGATGAGCGCGGTGCCGGCGCCGATGGGGAGCGCGCGGCCGAAGCGCGCGCCCAGCGCACTCGCCCCGATCACCCCGAGCAGGCCCGCGCCGAGCGCCGTCGCGAAGACCGCGCCGACGGTGACCTCGGTGAGCCCGGCCTGGGTGGTGCCGATCCGGCCGCTGACACCCCAGAGGGAGTTCTGCGCCAGGGACCACAGGAGGAGCGTGACGGCGAGGGTCAGGCCGTGGCGGAGGTGGGGCAGCGGGCCCCGTTCGCGGGCGACCTGGGCGGTGGCCACCGGGGCGGCGAGCCGGGTGGTCGCCGGGAGGGTGAGCAGGGCGGTGAGGGCGAGGGCGGCGAGCGGGAGGCCGTGACCGGGGCCCAGTTGGGGGATCGTCAGATACAGCGCGCCGGCCAGCGCCGAGACGCTCAGCAGACCCTGCGTCGACACCCGGTGCGGGTCGCGCTGCGCGGCGATCCCGGTCGCGGCCACGGCGGTCGCCGTACCGGAGCCGAACCCGCCGAGGACCGCGCCCGCGACCACCGCGGGGAGGGCGGTGGTGAGCGCGGCGGTGCCGTAGCCGGCGGCGGCGAGCAGCAGGCCCGCGCGGGCGAGGCGACGGGGGCCGAGGCGTTCCACGTGGGCGGCGAGGGTGAAGCCCGCCGTGGCCGAGCCCAGCAGCAGGGCACTGCCGACGGCGCCGGCCTCGGTGGTGGTGAGGGGGAGAGCCGCGTCGAGTCTGCCCACGGTGGTGGGCAGGAGGTACGCGGCGAGATACCCGGCCGTGAAAAGGGCCACAAGGGGCCAGGGCGGGGTGGTGGTACGGGAGGACACGGGCGTTCCTGGGCGTGCGAAGGTGCGGCTCGATGAGGGGGGTTGGGCGGCTGGCTGTCGACGGACAGGGACGCGCGGAGAATTTGTATCACGGCGCGTTTGGGGTGGCGTTTGCTGGGTAGAGGTAGCGCCCTCGAGGTGCTGTTCGGTCGTTCGGCTGCGGGTGAGTGGGGCTTCTCGCGCAGTTCCCCGCGCCCCTGAAAAGCAGGGGCTGCGCCCCGTGCCTTTCGGTCCGCAGGGGCCGTGTC
>NZ_JBHVDX010000290.1:0-10264 GCF_042802555.1 Streptomyces sp. NPDC057474
ACCGGAGAAGGGTGGCCGGGCGGCGTCACGTGCAGGGGGCGCCGGGGGCGGCTAGGAGAGGGTGCCCGCGCCCGTTGTGCCGGTCAGGTCGGTCAGGAGGCTGGTGACCGTCGTCTGGAGGCCGGTGGTGAGGGCCGGGGTCCAGTTGACCGTCGTCTTGAGCTTCTTGGAGTTCGCGGCGTTGTACGCGGCGACGAGGTTGGTGGCCTTGCCGTTGACGACGTTGCCGGTGCCGGCGACCGAGCCCGTGCCGTCGCCGCTCAGCAGCTTGGCGACCTTCGCGTCGGCGGGGGTCTTCCAGACGTTGCGCTCGGCGACGACCTGGGCCTTGGCGCGGGAGTCGAGGCTGTACTTGGGGGCGTAGCCGTTGACCGTGGTGATGTCGTAGACGTTGTTGTAGAGGTGGATCTGGCCGATGCGGGCCAGGGGCGCCCGCTGCACGATCCCCTTCCACAGGTTGTGGTGGATCGTCACGCGCAGCTTCCCGGTGCTGTCGGTGTCGCTGCTGCCGATCAGCATCGTCTTGTCGTGGTTGAGGAACTGGTTGCGCTCGACGGTCACCAGGTCGGAGCCGTTGGTGATGTCCAACGCGCCGTCGTGGACCTGGTACTTGCGGCCGTAGTACGTCGCCTCGGTCTTGTCGAAGGTCGGCGCGTCGGTGAACGTGTTGTGGTCCGCCCAGACGTTGGTCGCGCCGCGCAGCGTGACCGAGTCGTAGTTGGAGTTCCACTCGCCGGACGAGCCGTCGGTCGGGTCCCACTGCGGGAAGCAGTCCTGGGTGTCCGCGAAGGTGAGGTTGCGGAGGACGACGTTCTTGACGTTCTGGACCAGGACGCTGCCGCCGAGGATGCCGGCCTTGGTACCGGGGACGCCCACGATGGTGGTGTTGGACGGCACCCTGAAGACGATGTTCTTCTTCTGCTTGTCCTGGGCCGCCTTGCGGGCGGTCTCCTGGGTGCCCGACGGCGCCTTCTTGCCGTACGTCGACGGGTCGAACGCCTTGAGGTAGGCGGAGAGCGAGTAGCCGGTGCCGGAGGCGTAGTCCGCGCAGGTCAGCTTCTTGCCGGAGTCGTTCGTGTTGGCGTCGATCGTGCCCTTGATCTTGATGATCCGGGGCGTGGTGTCGGTGGCGGAGCCCAGCGCCTTCACGAGCTGCGCCCGGGTCGACACCGTGAAGGTGTGCGCCGCGTCGGCCTTCGTGCCGCCGGTCGTTCCGGAACCGGACGCCGCCCAGCCGTCCTTGGCGGGCAGCACCTGGTGGTAGAGGTCCACGGTGGGGTTGGCGTTGGCGTTCATCACGAGGACGCCGGCGCCGACAGCGGCGGCCACGGCTGCGGCGGAGACCACGAGGGTGCGGCGCGTGCGGAGGGACCGGCGGTGGGACGGGCGCGGAGAGGCAGAGGCCACGGATGAGTCCTTACGTAACGTACGTGGTTCGGGAGAACACGTGGTTCGTGTGGAGCCCCCGTGAAGGGAGTTCCGACTCATGTGTGGTCGCGGGTCCGGGATAGGTTGCCGCCGATCTCGAACTCGCTTTCTGCCGCCGCATCCTGACGGGTCGTCCAGCAGCACGCCTCCACGGCTACTTGATGTGGTCCAGCACCTCCTGGAACTCCTTCGTCGGGGAGAACTTCACGAGTTCGACGTCCTCCAGGGCCTCCGGTGAGTGGCCGGGGCCCCAGTAGTAGGCCTGTCCCGCCTCGTAGAAGTCCTCGCCCTCCTTGGTGCGCATCCTCAGCCGGCCGCTGACCACGAGTCCCCAGTGGGGGCACTGGCACAGGTCGTCGGGGAGTCCCCTGAGGGCCGGGGCCATGTCCATGCCCTTGGGGAGTTTGAGGAAGGCGACGCTCATCCCGCCGCCCATCTCCTGGGTGCGCACCTCGAGGCCGTCGCCCTCGATCTCGACGGGGGCTTCCGTCCGCGTGACTGCCGTCATGACTCCTCCACGACCGATCCGCCGCGGGGCCTCGGGAATCTCCCTGCCGGGGTCCGCTCTCTCGGGGACCCCGCGCTTTCCAGTCTGCGCCTGTCCCTCACACACCTCGAATCGGAGTGACATGCGTCACGACCGAAATGCGCCCGATGGAATCGATCGACCTGCTTTCGCAAAGCGATAAATGCTTTCTTTCCCATCCAATAGGCGCACTTGCTCCCACGCGTGCCGAATTCGACTGATCATCCGGATCGGCGACGCCATCGCCCGGCGTCCCGACAGGACGGCCTTCTGCCTGGTCCCGGCTGCGCATTGGGGGTCCGAGCGGGCGTGCGGACGGCTGGGCTCGTACGTCCTCCCGCCCCCGGGAAACGTCATCGGCGCCGCCCCGACAGTCGCACGGGCGTTCGTTGCCTGGTGCGCTCGGCGGTCCCCATAATGACCGGGCTCGCCAGGGCCACGGCCAACCAGGGGGTCATTCAGGGCCGAAGTCGAACCGAAGCCGGACCACTCAGTGAGGCCACGCATGTCACGTATGAACAGTCATCGCCGGAAGACGAAACGCTCGGGTACTTCGCGTGCGGAAGCGGCTCGTCCGAGAACGAAACGCCGGAAGATAGCCGTCGCCACCGCCGTCGTACTGGTCGTGGGCGCCGTGGGCATCCCCACGGCCGCGCTGGCCGGTGGGAACGGGCTGGGCGGCTGGAGCAGTGTGGCGTCCTCCTGGTGGGGAGGGAGCAAGTCGGATCAGGCTGCCCCGGAGCCCTCGCGCACCCCGACCGCGTCCGCGACGGACGCCTCCGCGAGCGCGTCCCCCACGCCGTCGCGCAAGAAGCGCCCGTCGCGCTCCGCGAGCCCGAGCGCGTCCCCTTCGAAGTCCGGCAGCCCGGCCGCGAAGGCCACCCCCGACGCCGCCGGCACCCCTGACAGGACGACCTCACCTCCGAGTGTCCCCAAGGCGACGAAGGCCACGAGGTCCGACACCACTACTCCCACCGCCGCCACCGACGACACGGACTCCGGCCCCACGGCCCGTGTACTGACCCTGGTCAACGCCGAACGCGAGAAGGCAGGTTGCTCGCCGGTGACCGTGGACACCAAGCTCACCAAGGCCGCGCAGGATCACAGCCAGGACATGGCCGATCACACGAACATGTCCCACACCGGCTCCGACGGCTCGTCCATGAGCGACCGGCTCGCCCGCGTCGGCTACCGGTTCAGCACGGCGGGCGAGAACGTCGCCGCCGGGTACGGCACCGCCGACAGTGTCATGGACGGCTGGATGAACAGCCCCGGCCACAAGGCCAACATCCTCAACTGCGCCTTCAAGGAGATCGGCATCGGCCTGGCAGGGCCGGGCAACTACTGGACCCAGAACTTCGGGTCACAGGCGTAGCCGCCGAGGTGCCGTATGAGGGCGGCGGCGCTATGGCGGGTGACGGGGAGTATCCGGGCGGGGTCGTCGCTTTCGCGGAGGTGTATCGCGTTCCGCGCGGCGCTCAGCTCCACGCACTCGTTGCCGTCGGCGCCACCGGAGAACGACGACTTCTGCCACTGGGGCACGGCTCACAGCTCCTTCGCCAGGCGGTGTATGAAGTCCCGGGACTTCAGCGGGTCAAGCGATGCCGACTCCACCTTACGAAAGAGCGTTCGCATCTTCAGCAGCTGAGCGGCGTCATCGAGCAGCGCGGTTCCGTACGGGGTGTCCCGCTGCACGGTGTCCAGCGCGGCCACCGACCCGCCCACGCAGAGCAATGACGTGCTCGCACCGGCGAAGCCGTCGGTGTCGAAGGGGATCACGCGTACGGTGACGTTCGGCCGCTCCGACTCCTGGAGGATCGTGGCCAGTTGAGCCCGTGCAACGCTGCGGTCGGCGACGCGCGTACGCAGGACGGGCTCATGCAGCACCACCTCGTACGGGCATCGCTCGAGAATCGCCTTGCGCCGCATGCGGTGAGCAACCCTGGGCTCCACCTCGCCCGACGTGAACTCCGGAACCCAGTACGAGAACACCGCCCGTGCGTACTCCTCGGTCTGCAACAGTCCGGGAACGTGCGAGGTTCCGATCACCTGGATGGACCGGCCGTGGTGTTCGAGTTCCGCCAGATCCAGAAAGGCCGACGGCAGCACGTCCCGGTACTCCTCCCACCAGCCCCGCGTACGGTCCGTCGCCATCACCACGAGCGCCTCGACCAACGCCGTGTCCGCGCAGGCGTACAACTCGGCAAGCCTCCGCACCCGATGCTCGCTGACACCCGAGAGCCCGGATTCGACCTGACTCATCTGCGCTGAGGTGGACGACAGAAGTCCTGCCACCTGGCGAGCCGACATCCCCGCCGCGTCCCGCAGTTTGCGCAGCTCAACGCCCAGCCGCACCTGTCGGGCAGTGGGCTGGTTCCTCGGCGCCATGGCGGCTGATCCCCTCAACGGCACTGCTCGCAAGCCCTCGTTGGGCCCCTCGTTCGGGTGTCAGGTTACGCGACCCGCTTGCGTGAGGAGAAATTTCTCCTCTACCGTCAGTGACGCGCCGCACACCCTGCGGAACCATCGGCCCCCCGGAAGCGCACCGCCCCGCCCTGCCACGGCGGACGCGGCAGGCCACCGGTCGCCCCCAACTCCACCGCCAGTCAGAGGAGTCACGCATGCTCGACACCGGAGAGCCCACCGACGAAACGACACCCCGCCCCGACGAACCCTGGACCTACACCCTCACCATCCCCAACGACCCCCGCGCCGTCACCATCTGCCGCCGCACCCTCCGCCTGATCCTGACCCTGCACGGCCTCCCTCACCTCACCGACGCCGCCGAACTCCTCGCCACCGAGCTGATCACCAACGCCGTACGGCACACCAAGGGCCCAGCCGCCATAACGCTCCGCTGGGCCGACCCGGTGTTGCGCGTCACCGCATGGGACACGGCCCCCCGGCACTTCGCCCGCGCCCTCGCTCCCCGAGCCCCCGGCCCCACCTCCGACACCGGCCGCGGCCTCGCCCTCGTCGAGGCCTGCGCCGAGAACTGGGGCTGGTTCAACTCGATCCACACCGCCGAACCCGACCGCACCGACGGCAAGTTCGTCTGGTGCGAGCTGACCACGGCGGTGTGAACGTTTCTTCCCCACTCGAAAGAGTGATCTCATCCCAAGTGGCCCTAAATCAGCGCGAGATGCCCCATAGGTTCCATCCCATGGTCACTTCAGCCCACGAGGGCATGCACCGCATCTTCCAGGAGCGGCCCGCGATCCTGACCCCTGTCTTCGAGGCGCTGGGCATCGCGTTACCGGACAAGGCGAGCGTGTACGCGGTCGCCACCGATGCCACGGAGACCAAGCCGATGGCGCGGCACATCGACACGGTGCTGCGCGTCGACCCCTCCGACGGGGAGGACTTCCTGCTCGCCGTCGAGGCGCAGGAGCGGCGAGACAAGAGGAAGGAGCACAGCTGGCCCTACTACATCGCCTATCTCCAGTCGAAGTACCGCCTTCCCGTCCTCCTGCTCGTGGTCTGCCGCGACCGGGCCACGACCAAGTGGGCGACCGGCCCGTTCGACTGCGGAGCCCGCGGCTGGGTCGTCCAGCGTACGTACCCGCTCATCGCCGGACCGGACAACCTCCCGGTGATCACCGACGCGAGGACCGTGGCGGAGAAGCCCGCGATGGCCGTCTTCTCCGCGCTGGCCCATGCCGACAACCCCGAGCGCGACGCCATACTGAACGCATTGCACCGTGGCTTCGCGCAGCTGGACTGGAGCGCCGCCGGCTACTTCAGCCAGTTCCTGGAGAACGCCCTGGGGGAGAGCCCCGCCGGAGACAAATGGAGGCACATCATGACGTTCGTCAACTACTTCCCCGGCCGGGGCACGATCCTGGAGAAGGCCTACCTCGACGGTGAGGCACAGGGAGAAGCCAAGGGAGAAGCCAAGGGCGTCCTGGCCGTCCTGGAAGTGCGCGGTATCCCCGTCTCCCCCGAAGTCCGCGAACGCATCACCACGTGCTCCGACCCCACCCGAGTCAGCGCCTGGCTCGACAGGGCCGGCACGGTCACGCACGCGGAGGAACTCTTCGCGGAGGACCCGGAGAACTCAGGGGCCGCCGATGCCCCGTCCAGTGAGGGCCTCGTATAAGCCCCGGTCTGCCCCTGTGAGGTAGTCGGGCCATCTCAGTATCGAGCGGCTGAGTTCAGTCACGTGTGGCAGCACCACCGTCGCCGCCAGGCCGGCAAGGCCCGGTGGCGACAGCGGCCTCCCGGCTTTCCCTGGTCCGCTCAGCCCTCAGCCCTCACGCCTCAGCCCCGGCCCCCACCCCCGCCCGGCCCGCCCCCGAAGCCGCCGCCCTCCGGGGCCTCGCCCGCCGTGACCGTGGCGATCTTCTTCGCCGAGCCGAGCTTGCCGGAGCCGGCGAGGCCGCCGGTGTCGGAGCCGGAGGCGGAGCCGGAGGCGGAGCCGCCGGAGTACACGGTGTACTCCTCGCCGCTCTTGATCGACCCGCCCGAGTAGACGACGTTCTGGATGGTCTTCGAGGTGACGTACGACGCCACGACCTTCCCGTCCGCGTCGACGATGTGCAGGGTCGTGCCCGCCTCGACCGACGCGTCCAGGGTCGCCGACAGCCAGCCCTGTTCCGATTCCTCGTCCGGGGCGACGACCATACCCGCGCTGCCGGCGGCGAGGAGCGTGCCGCCGCTGACGGTGAAGCTGCCGTTGACGTCGAGCGCTCCGTTGCCGCCCATCTCGGGACCGTTGACGACGATCGTGCCGCCGGTGATCTCGGCGGTGCCGTTGGAGTCGAAGCCGTCGCCCTGGGAGTTGAGGACGAGGGTGCCGCCGGTGACCTTCGCCGAGTAGTCGCCGGCCTCCATGCCACCGCCCCCGCCGCCGGGACCGCCGCCCCGTCCGCCCTGCGTGTCCTCCTCGGAAGTCGCCTCGCTGCCCGACGCGTTGACGCCGTCGTCGTCGGAGGTGACGTTCGACGTGCCGCCCCGGACCAGGATGTCCTTGCCCTCCAGTCCCTCGTTCGAGCCGGTGATGTTCAGCGTGCCCTCGCTGATGACGAGGTCGCCCTCGGCGTGGATGCCGTCGTCTCCGGCCGCGAGGGTGACGTCGGCGCCGTTGAGGTGGACGGCCGCGTCGCCGTGCAGCGCGTCGGCGGAGGCGTTCACGTCGACCGTGCCGCCCTCCAGCACCGTCATCACACCGGACTTCAGGCCGTGCGCGGAGGTGTCGTCGGAGGCCTCGCTCTTCACGGTCAGCTTGCCGCCGGTGACGACGAGGTCGGTGGCGGCGTCCACGGCGTCGCCGTTGGCCGTCACGGAGACGGTGCCGCCCGCGACGGCGACGTACCCCGCGTCCTCCTCGTCCGCGTTGTCGGACTTCAGTCCGTCGCCCTTCGCCGTCACGGTGACCGTGCCGCCGTTCACCACCAGATAGTCCTTGCCCCGGATGCCGTCGTCGGCGGCCTCGACGGTGATGTTCCCGCCCTCGACGACCAGGCCGTCCTTGCCGGCGATCGCGTCGTTGCCGTTCCCCTTCACGGTCAGCGAGCCGCTGCCGCCGATCGTCAGGTCGCCCGCGCTGTACAGGGCGGCGTTGGCCTCGGCGTCGTCGGCGTAGGAGTCGGTGTCGCTCAGCTTGTTCTCGCTGCCGTCCGCGAGGACGACCACGAGCCGCTCCGCCTCGGTCGCGGCGATCGCCGACCCGGAGGAGCTGGAGATGTCGACCCCGTCGAGGACCAGCTTGACGGTCGCCTCGGGGGCGGTGATCACGATCTGCCCGTCGTCGAGGGAACCGCTCAGCCGGTACGTCCCGCTGGAGGTGATGGTGACGGTGGACCCGTCGACGTCGACCCCCTTGCCGTCCGCCTCCGCCGAGTCACCCTTCAGCTCGATGCCGACAGCCGCCGACTCATCAGCCTCCCCGTACTCCGTGTCGCCGTCCTCGGCGTGCGTGTCCTCGTTGTCGGCGAGGACGGCCGCCGCGTCGCGCGTCCCGTCCACGGCCGCCGCCGCACTCGCGCTCGACGACGCGTCGGACGACGCCGAGCCGGAGTCGCTCCCGGAGGAGCACCCGGCCAGCGCGGCGGTCGCGAGGGCGACGGAGGCGAAGGCGGCCACCGCCTTCGTACGGAACCCCCGTGCCCTTCTCTTCCACGAGTTCATACGGATGTTCATGCGGAGCTCCCGTTCAGTGCCGGTGCGGTGGGGAAGTGGCGCCGCAGAACGGGCAGCCAGCGGTTGGCGGGCAGGTCGGGCCGGAGTGCGGCCAGCCCGGTGCCGTACTTGGAGACCGGGCAGGGCCGGTGCCTGAGCGACCACAGCAGCCGGTCGGCGCCGCAGCCCGCGCGCCCGGCCTTGGTCTCGACGATGGTCCGCTCGGGGGTGCGCAGTTCCGTGCCGTCGGGCAGCGCCCAGGTCAGGTCGGTGTCGACGGTGACCCGGCTGCCGCTGCCGGGCAGGAAGAGGGTGGTGCGGCGGTAGCGGGTGGTGAGCGTGGGCACCAGGCGGAAGTCCCGGGCGTCGATGCCCGCCGCGCCGAGGACGTCGTCGGCGTACGCCCGCGCGTCGGGGCCCAGCCGCCCCGGCTCACCGTCGTACGGGACGCGCTGCTTGACCGTGGTGCCGCGCGGGCCGCGCGTCTTGACCTCCAGGAAGTGCTGACCGGACCCCAGATACGTCCGGATCCGCAGCTTGAAGCGGCGGCGTCGGCGTCGGGCGGCGCCCAGGTAGCCGTCCATGTCCGGGGTGTCGAAGTACACGGACCGGTACGCGAACTGCCGCTCGCCGTCGACCTCCAGGACCTGTACTCCCCCGGTCTCGGCTCCGCTCGACCGGGAGGTGCCCCCACCGTCGAGCCCGCCGACCACGAGGGGAAGGTCGGTGAGGGGCAGCATGTACTTGCGGTCCACGCGGGTCAGCAGCTCGGCGCGGTCGACGAGTTCGTCGAGGCCGATGGGGCGCAGCGCCCCGACCACGGGGGCGACGGAGTCCAGGGCCGTCATGCCCGCACCCCTTGCCCCTGCCCCTGCGCCTGCGCCTGCCCGTGCGCCTGTTCCTGCCCGTGCCCCTGTTCCTGTTCCTGTCCCTGCCCTCGCTCGACCCGGTGGCCCGCCTCCTGCGGCGCGCGCGTTCCCTCGCCGGTGACGATGTACCGGACGTCGACCAGGGTCATGTCGTTGACCAGGTCGACGCTCTGCACGGACAAATTCACCACCCGCCCGCCCAGCAGTACTTCGAGGTGCGCGCGCAGGGCGTCCTCGTCGGTGTAGGCGGCGTCGAGGCGCAGGCTGCGCTGGCGGTACCGGCCGAACAGCTTCGGGTGGTCGCCGACGTACATCGTGGCGACGATCAGCGCCATGAGGAGGGCCGACAGGACGTTGACCTCCTCCGGCAGGCCGGCCAGCAGGCCGAGGGCGAGCGCGGAGAAGTAGTACGCGATCTCGTGCTGGGCGATCTCGTTGGACCGCAGCCGGATGATCGACAGGACGCCGAACAGCCCCATCCCGAGGCCGATGCCGACCGACGAGGAGCTGAGCGTCATCGCCACCGCGAGGACGCCGACGTTGACGCCGAGGAAGGCGGCGATGAGGTCCCGGCGGTGGTGGCGCGGGAAGTAGACCGCGAAGGTCAGCACGGAGATGGCGGCCAGATCGGCGACCACCAGAAGGGTCTGGTCCATGTCAAAAGACAATCCGGGGTGAACCTTTGAGTTTGCTTTGCCTTCCCTTAACTGAACTTGAGAAGTTGTGAAGGCCAACTCGATCGACATGGACGCCCAGCTGACGGAGGCGGGTCCGGACCACGGGCCGGGGGGCGGATGCCGTCGGCGGGGCCGAGACCTACGTCAGCAGGGTCCAGGCCGGGGACGAGGGCGAGGTCCCGACCCCGGAGGCCGGCGGGCACCTTCCGCCGAACGTGCCGCTGGGTGCGGTAGGCCCGAAACCCCTGCCACCCCGGTTTCGCCCGATGGGGTGGCAGGGCGCTCCGTGAGCCACCGCGCACTCCCGCTCCTGCCGTACAAGTGACGGCGGTAGTAAGGAAGTTGGAGCGACAAGGGATATGGGTGCCAGTGGTGCGACGAGACAGAGTGCGAGCGACGACGGCTGCGGCGGCGGCCCTGCTGACACTCGCTCCGGGGGCGGCTCAGGCGGTCGGTCCCCGGCCCACGGTCGCGGAGACGGTCACGGCGACGACGGCCGGAGTGACCACCACCGGATCGGCGACGACGGCCGGAGTGACCACCACCGGATCGGCGACGGCAGCCGGGGTGACCACCGCCGGGTCGGCGACGGCAGCCGGGGTGACCACCGCCGGGTCGGCGACGGCAGCCGGGGTGACCACCGC
>NZ_JBHVDX010000291.1:0-10230 GCF_042802555.1 Streptomyces sp. NPDC057474
CTCCGCGGGGGCTGCGCGACCCGCCCCCGCGAGGCCGCACACGACCGGCTACCCGTCTATTTGCTCAGCCGTCCGAACCGCCGTACCGCCAGCGGGAAGAAGACCGCCAGGAGGGCCAGGGGCCAGGCGATCGCCGTCCAGAGGTGGTCCGCGTCGGCGCCCGGAGCGCCGAAGAGGTCCCGTACGGCCGTCGCGGTGTGGGACATCGGGTTCCATTCGACGAGCGTGCCGAGCCAGTCGGGCATGGAGGTGGGGGTGGCGAGGGCGTTGGAGAGGAAGCCGACCGGCCAGATGAGGATCTGGACGGCCGTGACCAGTTCGGGTTTGCCGGCGACCATCGCGAGATGGATGCCGATCCAGAGCATCGCGAAGCGGAAGAGGAGGAGGAGTCCGACAGCGCCGAGGAATGCGCCGGGGCTGCTGTGGGTGCGCCATCCCAGGGCGAACGCGACGGCGATGAGGAGGGCCAGGCCCACCACCGACTGGAGCATGTCCGCGACCGAACGGCCCACCAGCACCGCACCGTTGGCCATCGGCATGGAGCGGAAGCGGTCGATCACCCCCTTGTTGAGGTCCTGGGTGACGGAGAGCATCGTGGACTCCAGGCCGAACGCCATGGTGAGCGCGAGCATGCCGGGGACCAGGTAGTCGAGGTAGTCGCCGGTCACACCGCGGCCGCCGCCGACCAGGTAGCCGAACATCAGCAGCAGCATCACGGGGAAGACGAGCCCCACGACCATCTGCACCGGCTGCCGCGCCCAGTGGGCGAGTTCGCGGCGGGTCATGGTCCAGGCATCCGTCAGGGCGTGCACTCCCGCCGCCCTGTTCATGGTCGTGTTCGCGGTGGTGGTCATCGTCGAACTCATGCTTCTGCCGCCTCCTTCACTCGGTCGTTCCCGGCCGCCCTGTCGTCCCCGGTGAGGTGCAGGAACACCTCGTCCAGGGTCGGGCGGCGCAGGGCGATGTCCTCGGCCTCGATGCCCGCGTCCTCCAGGGCGCGGACGACCGCGGAAAGGGCCGTCATGCGTTCGGTGACCGGGGCGCTGAGGAGGCGGCGGTCTGTGTCCACGGAGATGTCGGCCTGCGGCACGGGCAACAGGGTGACGGCGGCGCCGAGTTGCCCGGCGTCGCGCAGGACCACGTCGATACGGTCGCCGCCGGTCAGGCGCTTCAGCTCGTCCGCCGTGCCGTCGGCGACGACGCGGCCGCCGTCGACGACGGAGATGCGGTCGGCGAGCTGGTCGGCCTCCTCCAGATACTGGGTGGTGAGCAGGACCGTCGTACCGCCGCCGACCAGGGAGCGGACGGAGTCCCAGACCTCGGTGCGGCCGCGTGGGTCGAGGCCGGTCGTCGGCTCGTCCAGGAAGAGCACCTCCGGGTCGGTGATGAGGGACGCGGCCAGATCGAGGCGGCGTCGCATGCCGCCGCTGTACTGCTTGACGGCCTTGCGGTCGGTGTCGCCCAGGCCGAACCGGTCCAGGAGTTCATCGGCCCGCACGCGCGCGTGGCGGGCGCCCAGGTGGTAGAGGCGGCCGAACATCTCCAGGTTCTGCCGACCGCCGAGTTCCTCGTCGAGCGCGGCGTGCTGGCCGAGCAGGCCGATGCGGAAGCGCACCTCACGCGCGCGTGTCACCACGTCGTACCCGGCCACCTCCACCCGGCCCCCGTCGGGCCGCAGCAGGGTCGACAGAACCCTGACCAGAGTCGTCTTGCCCGCGCCGTTGGGCCCGAGCACCCCGTGCACGGTGCCGCGCGCGACCTGGAGGTCGAGCCCGTCGAGGGCGACCTTGCCACCCTTGCCGCTGTACTTCTTGCGTGCCCCTTCGACAGTGATCGCCTGATCGGCCATCGGGACCTCCCCATGGATCGAAATCAGTAGTCAAACTTGACTACACGCTTCGAAGGTATCCCCTTCGCGCTCGATGGTCAAACTTGATTAGTGGATATCCTCCGGATGCCGCTCCTCCGCCGCGTACGGGTTCTTCTGTCCCTCCGCCAGGACACCGATGAACGGTTCGCCCTCCCCCGCGAAGGTGTAGGCGCCGTCGCGGATGCGTGCGATGAGGCCGCGGGTCCACTCGGCGCCCGTGTCGGCGGAGTGGATCCAGAAGTTCATGATCTCGCCGATGTGGCCGAGCTGAGCGGGGCCGTCCTCGGGGGTGTAGTACTCGGTGACGGCCCTGCGCCACTTCTCGATGGAACGCACGCGCTCCTCCAGGAGTCCGAGCACCTCCTCGCGGCCGAGGTCGACCATGCTGCCGAGTCCGGCGGAGAGGACGTCCGGCTTCTGGTCGTAGGCGGTGAGAGACTCGCGCACCAGTCTGAGGTACTCCTCGGTGCCCTTCTCCGTGATCTCGTACTCGGTGCGGGGCGGTCCGCCGGCGGTGGAGGGGGCGATCTCGTGCGCGAGCAGCAGTCCCTGTTTCGCCATCTGCTTCAGGGCGTGATAGATCGAGCCGGGCTTGGCGTTGGACCACTCGTGCGCGCCCCAGTACTCCAGGTCGTTGCGCACCTGGTAGCCGTGGGCCCGCCCGTGCTGGCGCACGGCGCCCAGCACGAGAAGACGGATCGCTGACATGGGCCCAGCGTAGAACCACGAGGGGTCAGCCCAGCTCGCACCCGGATTCTTGGGCCCCCGGGCCATCGGACGCCGCTGCTCGCCCCAAGGGCCCCGGTGTCAGGTCACGCGCCTGTACGGCCGACGTGTTCGATGTGGAGGGTGCGCGCCTCAGGGTCGAGGCGGTACAGAATGCGCCAAGGGCCGTGGTACAGGCGGCGATGCTCCGCGCCCCAGGCACGCGACCCTTCGGGTCGCTCGTTCTCGGCCAGTTGGTCGGTGGCCCGCAGCAGCGCGTCGACGCTGTCGGGATCGTCCTTGAGGTGTCCGGCGGCCGCGTTGAGAGCCGCCGGTTCCCACTGCACCTGCCAGGTCACTCGCCCCTCCCCGCCGCTTCAAGCAACGCGCGGCGGGCCTCGTCATGCGGTATCGGGGTCTCGGCGCGACCGAGAGCGCGGTCACGCTCCAGTCGGGCGAGGGCGAGAGCGTCCTCAAGGTCCTCCAGTTCGGCGGGAGAGACGAGGACGGCAGCCGGAACGCCGCGATCGGTCAAGGTGATGTGCTCGTGCTGGGCGGCCCGGCGGGCCAGTTCCCCGAGCTTGCCCCGCGCCTCCGCGATGGGATACGTAGCAGACATGCATCTACTGTACACCTGGATGCATGTCTGCCAGGGGCGTGATCCTCAGACCCGACGAGTCGCCCTCAGAACGGGAAGAAGCTCCGCTTGTGCTGGACCGAGATCCACTTCTGGGTGGTGAACGCGTCCACCGTCGCCTCGCCGTTGAGGCGGCCGATGCCGGAGTGCTTCTCGCCGCCGAAGGGGACGAGGGGCTCGTCGTGGACGGTGCCGTCGTTGACGTGGAACATGCCGGTGTCGATCTGCTTGGCGAAGTTCACGCCCCGCTCGATGTCACCGGTGTGGACGGCGCCGCTGAGGCCGTACGGGGTGTCGTTGACGATGCGGACGGCCTCCTCCTCGCCCTCGAAGGGGATGAGGAAGACGACGGGGCCGAAGACCTCCTGCTGGAGGAGGGCGGAGCCGGCGGGGACGTCGGTGAGGACGGACGGCTCGACCAGGTTGTCGGTCGTGTTGCCGTGGACGAGCGCCGTGGCGCCCTCGGCGAGGGCCTGCTCGACGACGGACTTGAGGGAGTCCGCCTGGGAGGAGTTGATGACCGGGCCGATGACCGTCTGTGGGTCGCTCGGGTCGCCGACCTTCAGGGACTTCACCTTGGTCACGAACTTCTCGGTGAACTCGGCCTGGATCGAGCGGTCGACCAGCACGCGGTTGGCGGCCATGCAGACCTGGCCCTGGTGGACGTAGCGCGAGAAGACGGCCGCGTCGACGGCGTAGTCGATGTCCGCGTCGTCCAGGACCACCAGGGCGCTGTTGCCGCCCAGTTCGAGGATCGCGCGCTTGAAGTTCGAGGCGGCGACGGTGGCGACGTGGCGGCCGACCTTGTCGGAGCCGGTGAACGAGATCAGCTTGGGGATGGGGTGCTCGATGAAGGCGTCGCCTATCTCGGCGATGTCGGTGACGACGACGTTGAGCAGCCCACCGGGCAGGCCGGCCTCCTCGAAGATCTTCGCGACCAGGGTGCCACCGGCGATGGGGGTGTTCTGGTGCGGCTTCAGCACCACGCCGTTGCCGAGGGCGAGGGCCGGGGCGACCGACTTGATGGAGAGCAGGAAGGGGAAATTGAAGGGGCTGATGACGCCCACGACACCGACCGGCACACGGTAGAGGCGGTTCTCCTTGCCGTCGATCGGCGAAGGAAGGATCCTGCCCTCGGGGCGGAGCGCCAGCTGAATCGATTCGCGCAGGAACTCCTTGGCGAGGTGCAGTTCGAACCCGGCCTTCAGGTGCGTACCGCCGAGCTCGGCGATGATCACCTCGGTGATCTCCTGCTCGCGCTCCTCGATGACCTTGAGGGCCTTCTCGAAGACCGCGCGACGCGCATAGGCGTTGACCTCGGCCCATTCCTTCTGGGCCGTCTGGGCGGCCTTGTAGGCCTCGTCCACTTCGTCGACCGTGGCTATCGTGATCGACGCGAGCTTCGCGTCGTCGTACGGGTTGAAGTCGATGATGTCCCAGGAGCCTGAGCCCGGGCGCCACTCGCCGCCGATGTACTGCTGGGCCAGGTCGGTGAAGTAGGACGACATGTGATCCTCAATCAGTCGGCATCGATCAAGATTGATCACTCGTCATCGTACTTGTGAGTAAAGGGAGTTGGAGAGCTACTCGGGAGACTCTGTGAAGACTCCCAGGGGGCCGGGGAGGCTCGGGAGAGCCGGGGAGGCTCGGGAGAGCCGGGGAGACTCGGGAGAGCCGGGGAGACTCGGGAGAGCCGGGGAGACTCGGGAGAGCCGGGGAGGCTCGGGAGAGCTGCGACTCAGGAAAGCTGCAGCAGCCCCCGCAGCAGGTCCCGGCTCTCGGCCGTGGACGGGCTGTCGTCCTGGAGCTGCCTGACCGCCCGCTCGTACTGGGCGATGTCCTCACGCTTGTCCAGGTAGAGCGCGCTGGTGAGCTGTTCGAGGTACACGACGTCGGTGAGGTCGGACTCGGGGAAGCTCAGCACGGTGAAGGCGCCGCTCTCGCCGGAGTGGCCGCCGAAGCCGAACGGCATGACCTGGATCCGTACGTTCGGGCGCTCCGAGATCTCGATCAGATGCTGGAGCTGACCCCGCATCACTTCCCGGTCGCCGTACGGCCGGCGCAGCGCGGCCTCGTCGAGGACGCAGTGGAACTCGGGGGCGCTCTCGGACACCAGGTACTTCTGGCGCTCCATGCGCAGGGCCACCCGCTTGTCGATCTCGGCCTCGCTCGCGCCCTTCATGCCCCGGGAGACGACCGCGTGGGCATACGCCTCGGTCTGCAACAGGCCGTGCACGAACTGGACTTCGTAACTGCGGATGAGGTGGGCCGCGGCCTCCAGGCCGACGTAGGTGGGGAACCAGCTGGGCAGGACATCCGAGTAGCTGTGCCACCAGCCGGCGACATTGGCTTCCTTCGCCAGGGAGAGCAGCGAGGTGCGCTCGGCCTCGTCGGTGACGCCGTAGAGAGTCAACAGGTCCTCCACGTCACGGGTCTTGAAGCTGACCCGGCCGAGTTCCATCCGACTGATCTTCGACTCGGAGGAGCGGATCGAGTACCCGGCCTTCTCCCGGGTGATCCCCTGCGACTCGCGCAGCCGCCTGAGATGTGAGCCCAGCAGCATCCGCCTCACCACCGACCCACTCGATTCACCGGCGCCCACGTTCGTCCAGCCTCCCCAACTTCTTCAGGGGCCGCAGTCTGCCACTAAACCACTCCGATCCGCACTCGCCCGGTTACAGAAATGGAAAGTCTTCAACATCTGAGACGGACGAGGTGAGGGAGGAGAGAGGGAAGTGTGGCCGAGAAGCTCGGCGAAGCACACCCCGGAAGCACAGAAAACGGCCAGGAAGTCGTCAGCCGACGCCCAACTTGCGGGAGCAGGGTGGCAGAAGAAATGTTGAGCAAGCGGTATGGGGAGGTCCATTTCGGGCGCGTGCACGTGCATCTGCCCTTGCATCTGCTGTACGCATCAGAAACCATGGTCCCGCGCCACCGCTGCATCGCAACGACCGCGAACACCCGGGAGTGCCTCGCATGGGGACGAATGGATCGACCATGCTCGAACCCTTACGGCAGGGACTTCCGCCACTTGATCCCGCGACCGTGTCCGATGCCGCGTCCTGCGCGCTGGCGCCCCGCTACGAAGCGGTGCGCGAGGCGCGACAGTTCACCCGGGGCACGCTCGGCCAGTGGCAGTTGGACGACCGCTTCGACGACGTCTGTCTCGTGGTCTCGGAACTCGTCACCAACGCCCTGCGGCACGGCCTGCCCTCGAGCAACGGGCTGCGCCCGGCCCAGGACCCGCCCGTACGGCTGCACTTGATGCGCTGGACCGAGCGGCTGGTGTGCGCGGTGCGCGACCCCAGCCACGACAGCCCGGTCACGGGCGACTCCGAGGACTTCTCGGCGGAGTCGGGGCGCGGGCTGTTCCTGGTCGACTCGTTCGCGGACAGCTGGGGCTGGCATCCGCTGGGCGGCGTGCTCAGCGGCAAGGTGGTGTGGGCACTGTTCCAGGTGCCGCCGGTGCCGGGCCTGCCGCCCGCCCACTGAGGAACCGCGGCGCTTTTCGGCGCCGCGGTTCTACGCGTGTCACATCGTCGGGCTCGCCTGCTTCCCGCCGCCGGGCGGGCGTTATCCGACCAGGTGGTCGAACTCGCCGTCCTTGATGCCCAGGAGCATCGCCTCGATCTCGGCGCGCGTGTAGACGAGCGCCGGGCCGTCGGGGAAGCGGGAGTTGCGCACCGCCACCTCACCGCCGGGCAGCCGGGCGAACTCCACGCAGTTGCCCTGCGAGTTGCTGTGCCTGCTCTTCTGCCAGGCCACCGCGTGGAGCTCGGTCAGCTCCGTCGCGGCCATGCCGTTGTACACGTCATCCACGCCGTACACGTCGTGGTCCACAGGTCGCTCCCCGGGGTGGTGCAATGGTGCGCTTGATGCGCATTGGCACTGGTGTGGCCAGTGATGCCAGTGATGCAGCGGTCAACTGCCCCGGATCATAGCTTTGTTCACGTGCTGCCGCATGAGCGGATGCACCTGCGTATGCACGGGCAGATGCACGTGCACGAGGGGTGCTCCCGCGGTTACAGCAGGAGAGACGCACGACGGGGCGTTCCTGTTCCATCAGCGCCTCCGACGACTCATGTCGTCCTGATTCATGTCCCCATATCCCTCCCTACGGGGGGCGGGTCCATGCGGTTCAGGGGGTGGGGTCGGCGTTCGCAGGATGGCGGGAAACGAGTGCCCCCGGGGAGGTCGTGGAGCCTCCCCGGGGGCCGGGTGGGGGTGGTGGTTCGGGGGTTCGGGCTGGTGGTTCGGGGTTCGGGGGTTCGGGGGTTCGGGGGGAGGGTGGCGTCAGCGGGTGGAGTAGGGCAGGAGGGCCATTTCGCGGGCGTTCTTGATGGCGCGGGCCAGTTGGCGTTGCTGCTGGGCGGTGACGCGGGTGACGCGGCGGCTGCGGATCTTGCCGCGGTCGGAGATGAAGCGCCGCAGCAGGTCGGTGTCCGTGTAGTCGACGTAGGTGATCCCGGCCTGGTCCAGCGGGTTGGGGCGGGACTTGGCGGGCTTGCGCTCCGGCTTGCGGGGCATGGCGGTTCAGACCTCCAGGAAGGTGTCGAAGGGTCGTGGCAGCCGCTCCCAGGCGGCGCGTCCTGCGGCGTACTCGGCATCGGTGAGCAGGCAGGACTCCAGGAGCTGTTCGAGTCCGTCGCGGTCCAGGCCCGGGGAGGTGAAGACGAGGTGCTGGCAGCGGTCGCCGTGTTCCGGGTGCCAGTCGAGGGCGGCGGCGGCCCGGCGGACCGGGGGGACCATGTCCCAGGCGGCATCCGGGAGCGAGGCGAGCCAGGGGCCGACCGACTCCACACAGAGGGCGCCGCCGGCCGCGTCCCAGTGCAGCAGGGTGTCGGGGCGCTCGGCCAGCCAGAACCTGCCGCGACTGCGGGCGGCCGCGCAGCAGAGGTCTTCCAGCGCCGCGTACAGCCGCTCCGGGTGGAAGGGGCGGTGGCGGTGCCAGACGAGGGTGGTGACGCCGCACTCGTCGGCGTCGGTGGGGAGGAGGGCGGAGGCGGGGTGTTGGGCGGCGGCGGCCGCGTCCACGTCGAAGCCGGAGAACGCCGCGGTGACGAGGGGTGCCGGGGAGCGCCGTGGGGGCTGCTGGGGGTGGCCGGGTGCGGGTGCGTCGTGGCTGGTCGCGCCCCGCGGCGGAGCCGCATATTGATGCTGCCCCGCGCCCCTTTCAGGGGCGCTGCCCGCCTCCTCTTCCGTGACGCGCGCCGCGAACCAGGCCGACCACGCGTCCGCGGAGCTCTCGGACGCGCCGCCTCCGATCGGCACCCTGTGTGCCGTCGGGTGGAGTTGGGCCAGTAGGGCCCCGTCCTCCTCGTCGGCCTCGGCCGAGTCCAGGACGGCCAGGATCGGGGCGTATTCGAGTTGGCGGGCGAAGGTGTCGGCGACGGTGCGTTGGTCGGTGGTGGCGGCCGCGAGGCCTCGGTCGGCGAGGTCGTCGCCGTTGCCGAGGTAGGGGAGGAGGAGGGCGGGGTCCACGGCCGTGATGACCGAGGTGAGGCGGAGGCCGCTCGCGGCGACCACCTCCGCCATCGCCTTCGGTTCCACCGAGTCCCAGAGTTCGACCACGGCCAGGCGGGTCAGTCCCGCGTCGGCGAAGCGTTCCAGTTCGGGGACGAGGTCCTCGCGGAGGGCGCAGCAGGCGCAGTCGTTGACGAGCGGGGTCTCACCGGTGGAGACGATGCCCGCGGCGTCCCGGACGGTCCGGACGACCTTGGCGTCCGGACCGTCGGTGGCGGTGGAGAGGTCGTGGTGCAGCGCGACGCTGCCCGGGACCCCGGCGAGCAGCGCCTCGACGGCGGCCCGCCGGGCGTCGGCGTGCAGCCCGCCAACGATCGCGACAGACAGCTGGGTCACGTCGGTCAGCCCCGCTTCTTCCCGGCGCCGTACCGCTTCTCGAACTTCTCCACGCGGCCCGCCGTGTCCAGCACGCGCGCGGTGCCCGTGTAGAAGGGGTGGCTGACGTTCGAGATCTCGACGTCGACCACGGGGTACGTGGTGCCGTCCTCCCACTCGATCGTCTTCTCGCTCGTCATCGTCGAGCGGGTCAGGAAGGTGTGGTTCGCGGCTCGGTCGCGGAAGACGACGGGCCCGTACGACGGGTGGATGTCCTTCTTCATCGTCGGTCAGCGCTCCTCTCGGAAGTCGACGTGGCGGCCGACCCTCGGGTCGAACTTGCGCAGCGTCAGCCGGTCCGGGTCGTTCCGGCGGTTCTTGCGGGTGACGTACGTGTGGCCGGTCCCGGCCGTGGACCGGAGTTTGACGACCGGCCGGAGTTCGTTGTGTGCCATGCTGATACCTTACTGAAAATGAATTCCATTTACATCACTGGATCGAGAGAGGTGCGTCACCCTTGTCCGCCCACTGCATGCTGACCGGCGCCCAGCCCGGCTTCGGCAACCGCATCTCGCACTCCCACCGGCGCACATCCCGCCGCTTCGACCCGAACATCCAGTCCAAGCGGTACTGGCTGCCCAGCGAGAACCGCCATGTGCGGCTTCGGCTGAGCACCAAGGGGATCAAGACCGTGGACGTCATCGGCGTGGAGGCCGCGGTCGCGCGGATCCGGGCCCGGGGGGTGCGGGTCTGATGGCGAAGAAGAGCAAGATCGCGAAGAACGAGAAGCGGCGGGAGATCGTCGCGCGGTACGCCGAGCGGCGGGCCGAGCTGAAGGAGATCATCCGGCGGCCGTCCGCCACGGAGGCCGGACGCGACGCCGCCCGGCGGGAGCTGAGCGCACAGCCGCGCGACGCCAGCGCGACCCGCGTCCGCAACCGGGACCAGGTGGACGGGCGGCCTCGGGGTTACTTCCGGACGTTCGGGCTGTCCCGGGTGAGTCTGCGGGAGCAGGCGCATGCGGGGTTCCTGCCGGGGGTGCGCAAGTCGTCCTGGTAGGGGCGGGGGCGTCGGGGGCGGGGGCGTCGGGGGCGGGGGCGTCGGGGGCCGGGGCGTCGCGGGGCGGTGTGGTCTTCCGTCGGGTGCGTCGCCGTCTTCGAGTTCGTCAGGGCAGGGTCCG
>NZ_JBHVDX010000292.1:0-10210 GCF_042802555.1 Streptomyces sp. NPDC057474
GCTGTGCGACGGGTGCCGGGGAGCGGCGGGCCGGGTGTTGGGTCAGGCGACGAAGTCCCGGACCTGCTCGTATATGCCGTAGTCGTTGTTCATGTCGGTGTGCGAGACACAGCCGACCTCGACGTTCGTGGCGCCGCTGAGGATCGCGGTGGTGTCCGGGGTGAGCGCGTCGTCGCAGTTCGACCAGTAGCTGGCGTACGAGACGCTGCCCGGAGTCTCGTCCCCGGAGTTGAGCGAGGTCAGGAACGAGCTGCCGGTGTACATCTCCGAGCAGGACGTGTAGAGCCAGCGGCACCATCCGGCCACGGTCGTCCCGTGGTTGACCCCGGCTGTCGAGACGAAGTCGTCCACGTACGTCGTCCCGCCGAGGTTCTTCAGGTAGTAGCGGGAGTTGAGCGCGCCCATCGAGTGGACGACCAGGTCGACCTTGGAGGCCCCGGTCGCGGCGAGCACACTCTGGATCTTGGTCTGGAGCTGCTGGGCCGTCGTCACGTTCGACTTGGCCCAGTCGTACGACCAGGCGTGCAGCTCCGAGGAGGAGTAGCCGTCCTCCTGGAAGTAGGAGACCCATTCGTCCCAGCTGCTGGACGAACTGCTCAGTCCGTGTACGAAGACGACCGGGTTGTGGGTCGCGGCCTGAGCGGGGGACGCGGAGAAGGAGAGCGACAGAAGGAGCGTCGTGGCCACGGTCGAGAGAGCCGTGGCGACACGGCGCATGCGGCGCTGCATGGTGCCTCCTGAAACGGGTGGGGTTGCCAGGAGTGTCGGGGCGGGTCTACGCGCGCCGCATCGGTGTAATCGCCGGTCTTTACTGCCCGGTTAACTCGCCAGTAACGTGATGAGCGTGGTGACTCCGGTGAACCCCCCACGACTTCCGCATCGCTCGCCACCGTCCCCCATGAACGTGTGGTCGAGCCCGAACGCAGCGTCGGCCGTCGCGCCCACGCTGTCCGAAGGCGTGCGCGTACGCCTGCTGCACGCCGCCCACGGCGATCCGCGGGCCGCCGCGGAACTCGCCGCCGCCCTGACCCGACGGCAGCTCACGGGCCTCGACCCGCTCCCCGCCGAGCCCTTGGCGCTGGCCCCCGCCCTGCTGCGAACCCACCGGCGGGACGTACGGGCCCTGCCCGACGACACCCGCTTCCTGCTGCTCCTCGCCGCCGCCGACCAGTACCCGGTCCCGACGCACGCCTACGCGCGGGCCGTCACGGCGGCCCGGCTCGACACCCGCCCCCTCGACACGGCGGAGGCGGCGGGCCTCGCGCACGCCACGGTCCAGGGCATCGTCTTCCGGGACGCCTGGACCCGGATCGCCGTGTACGAGTCCGCGTCCATGACCGACCGGCGCGAGGCCCACCGCCTCCTCGCCGCGGTCCTCAGTGGCGAGGGCGAGAGACCCGGCCGGTCCTGGCACCGGGCCGCCGCCGCCCTCGGCCCCAGCCGCCGCCTCGCCGCCGAACTCCGCCTGGCGGCACGGGTGGCACGTGCCATCGGCGACCCCACCCTCGCCTCCGCCCTCGCCGAACGCGCCGCCACGCTCACCCCCGAACCGGCCGAACGCATGCCCCTGCTCGCCCAGGCCGCCGCCGAGGCCTGGCAGTCGGGCGACGGCGACCGGGCCCGCCGCCTCGTCGTCGCCACCGACGACGACGCTCTCGGCGGACTGCTCGCCCTGCGCGCCGGGAACGCGGCCGAGGCCTTCGACGCCCTGCTCACCGCCACCGTCCGGCACGTCGGCGACCACACCTCGGACAGGGCTGCCCATCTGTTGGCACGAGCCACCGAGGCCGCCATCTACACCGGGGACCTCCGCCGCTGCCGTGAGGCCGCCGCCGTCGCCGACGGGCTCGGCATCCTGCCGCCCAGCACCCTCGGCGCGCTCGCCGCCGCGTTCGAGGGACGCTACGACGACGCCCGGGACGTCCTCGAAGCCGCCGCCGGGCGCTGCGGTCCAGGCGGCGACCCCACCCAGCTGATCCACTCCGGGATCGCCGCCCTCCTCCTCGGCGACCACACCCGCGCCTTCACCGCCACCGCCCGCGCCGCCGCCTCCGCCCGGGCCCGGGGCGACACGGTCACCGTGCCGCAGGCCATGGAGTTCCGGGCCTACGCCGAGTTCTGGACCGGGCGCCCCAAGGCCGCCGAGGCCGCCGCCGTGGACGCCCTGCGCCAGGCGTACGCCACCGGGCAGGACAACGGGGCCTGCCATCTCCAGGCCGCCCTCGCGATGTTCGCCGCCGTCACCGGCGACGAGCAGGTGTGCCGGGAGCGCGCCGAGTCCGCCCGCGCGTACGCCCTGGAACGCGGCCTCGGACTCCCCGCCGCGCTCGCCATGTTCGCCCTGGCCTTCCTCGACCTGAGCACCGGCCGGTACGCCGCCTCGGCCGCCCGCCTCCGCGCGCTCGCCGGCTTCGGCCCCGGGCACGGGCACCGGGCCATCCGGCACATCGCCACCCCGCACTACGTCGAGGCCGCCGTCCGTACCGGCGACACCCGGGTGGCCCGCGCCGCGCACGCCGACTACGACCGCTGGGCCCGCACCGTCCGCAGCGCCGACGACCTCGCCCTCAGCGCCCGCTGCCGTGCGCTCCTCGCCACCGGGGAGGAGGCCGTCGAGCACTACCGCACGGCCCTCGACCTGCACGCGTCCGGCACCCGCGATTTCGAACGCGCCCGCACGGAACTGCTCTTCGGCAGCGCCCTGCGGCGGCTCCGCAACCGCACCGAGGCCCGCGACCGGCTCCACAGCGCCCTGGAGGCCTTCGACCACTTCGGCTCTCCGCACTGCGCGGCCCAGGCCCGCGCCGAACTCCGCGCCCTCGGCGAGCGCGCATCCACCGCCCCCGCCGCGGAAGACCTCGCCACCCGCCTCACCGCCCAGCAACTGATGATCGCCCGCATGGCCGCGGACGGCGCCACGAACCGGGAGATCGCCGCGCGACTCCTCCTCAGCCCCCGCACGATCGACCACCATCTGCGGGGTGTGTTCTCGCGGTTGGGGATCAGATCGCGGATCGAGTTGGTGCGGTTGCTGGGGGAGGGCGGCGGCTGAGGGGGACTTGGGACGTTGCTGCCCGGTGGCTCTGGCTGGGCGGGGGTCGGGTTCGCTCACCGCCGCTCGCCGGTTGCCCGCTGCGCCCACCCCTGCCGCCCCAGCGGCACGACTGCCCGCAACCAGGGCAGTTCGCACGACTGCCCGCAGCTAGGGCAGTTCGGCGGTTTCCCGTGCCGCGAAGGCTTCGGCGTCCCACGCCCCGCCCAAACCCGGCGCCAGCCAACCAGCGGCCCTCGCCCGGAAGTCGACCGGCTCCAACGCCCCCACCCCCGCCGGTACCGCCCCCAGCAGCGGGGCCCCTGCCACCACTGGTAGGTCCGCCAGGTTGCAGCGGGACGCCAGGTCGGGGGCAGCGGGCCAGCTGCCGATGACGACGCCTGCCAACTCCACCTCGCGCACGGCGAGTTCGCGGGACGTCAGCTCAGTCGTGTTCAGCGTGCCCAGCCCCGCCGAGGCGACCAGCAGCACCGGCGCGCCGAGCAAGCGCGCCGTGTCCGCCAGCGTGCCGCCCGCCTCGTCGAAGCGGACGAGGAGGCCGCCCGCGCCCTCGACCAGCACCAGGTCGTGGTCGACGGCCAGTTTGGCCGCCGTCTCGGCGACGTCCTCGGGGTGCACCGGAGGGATGCCGGACCGCCGGGCGGCGGTCGCGGGCGCCAACGGCTCCGGGTAGCGGGCGAGTTCGCGGACGGTCACAGCACCCGCGAGCCGTGCCACCTCGTCCGCGTCGCCGCGCTCGTCCGGCCGTACACCGGTCTGCGCGGGCTTGAGGACGGCCACGGACCGGCCGGCCGCCACGGCCACCGCCGCGACGGCCGCCGTGGTGACCGTCTTGCCGACCTCCGTGCCCGTCCCCGTGATCACCAGGACCGTCATGACATCCTCTTCCGTCATCCCGTCATCCCGCCGTCGCCGTCGCCGCCGCGCACACCGCGCGCGCGATCCGTGCCACGTCCTCGTCGCCCGTGACGTACGGCGGCATCGTGTAGACGAGATCGCGGAACGGCCGCAGCCACACGCCCTCGCGCACCGCGGCCGCCGTGGCGGCCCGCATGTCCACCGGCTGGTCGAGTTGCACGACCCCGATCGCGCCGAGGACGCGTACGTCCCGCACGCCCGGCACCTCGCGCACCGGCGCCAACCCTTCCCGCAGCCCCGTCTCGATCCGCTTGACCTCCGCGAGCCAGTCCTGACCGAGCAGCAGCTCGATCGAGGCACAGGCGACGGCCGCCGCCAGCGGGTTGCCCATGAAGGTGGGGCCGTGGGCCAGCACCGGCACCTCGCCCCGCGAGATCCCGTCGGCCACCCGGGCGGTGCACAGCGCCGCCGCCATCGTCATATAACCGCCGGTCAGCGCCTTGCCGACACACATCACGTCCGGTGTCACCGCCGCGTGGTCCGCCGCGAACAACGCACCCGTACGCCCGAACCCGGTCGCGATCTCGTCGAACACCAACAGCACGTCGTGCGTGTCGCACGCCTCGCGCAGCACCCGCAGATACGCGGGGGAGTGGAACCGCATCCCGCCCGCCCCCTGCACCACGGGCTCCACGATCACGGCGGCCAGTTCGTCGGCGTGCCGCTCGATCGCCGAGCGCAGCAGCTCCGCGTACGACTCCTCGTACTCGGCCGGCGGCGCGTCCACGAACACCTGCCGGGGCAGGACGCCCTGCCACAGTTCGTGCATCCCGCCCTCGGGGTCGCACACCGACATCGGCTGCCAGGTGTCGCCGTGGTAGCCGCCGCGCCAGGTCAGCAGGCGCCGCTTGCCGGGGCGGCCGAGGGAGCGCCAGTACTGCAGGCACATCTTGACCGCGACCTCGACGGAGACCGACCCCGAGTCGGCGAGGAACACATGCTCGAGCCCCTCGGGCGACATGTCGACAAGGTGCTTCGCCAGCCGCACGGCGGGCTCATGGGTGAGCCCACCGAACATGACGTGGCTCATCCGGCCGAGCTGCTCGCGCGCCGCCTCGTTGAGCACCGGGTGGTTGTAGCCGTGGATGGCCGACCACCAGGACGACATGCCGTCGACCAACTCGCCCGAGCCGTCCGCGAGCTGCAGCCGGACCCCGCTCGCCGACTGCACGACGAGCGGTTCCTGCCGGCCCGGCATGGGCCCGTACGGGTGCCACACATGCCGCCGGTCGAGCTCCAGCAGCTCGGGCACGCTCAGGTCGGGCAGATCAGGCATTGGGTGCGAGGTCGGTTCCGGCGCCCCGACGGCGTACGGCCACGAGATCCGTACGAGCCTCGCCCGTCGAGGTCTCTTCGGCCGGGGCCCCGGCGGCGGAGCCGCAGACACCGCCACCCGCGTGCGACCCACAGCCCGCGCCCGCGCTCTCGTGCGACCCGCAGCCGCCCGCCGCGTGCGACCCGCACCCGGCGCTCTCCTGGGACCCGCAGCCTCCACCCGCGGTGACGGTCGCCCGGTGTTCCGGCAGCGTCACCTGATCGGTGCCCTCCACCTCGAACCCGGCGTCCGCGATCATCTCCAGGTCGGCCTTGCCGGCCTGGCCCTCGCTGGTGAGGTAGTCGCCGAGGAAGATCGAATTGGCCAGGTGCAGGGCGAGCGGCTGCATCGTCCGGAGGTGTACCTCACGGCCGCCCGCGATCCGCACCTCGCTGTCCGGGCAGACGAACCGCACCATCGCCAGGATCCGCAGACAGCGCTGCGGGGTGAGGTTCCACTCCTTGGCGAGCGGGGTGCCCTCGAACGGGATCAGGAAGTTGACCGGCACCGAGTCCGGGTCCAGTTCGCGGAGGGAGAAGACCACGTCGACCAGGTCCTCGTCGCTCTCGCCCATGCCCGCGATCAGGCCCGAGCAGGCCGACAGGCCCGCCGCGTGCGCCTTCTGGACGGTGTCGACGCGGTCGGCGTACGTGTGCGTCGTCGTGATCTCGCCGTACGTCGCCTCGGACGTGTTCAGGTTGTGGTTGTAGGCGTCCGCGCCCGCCTCGCGCAGGCGTTCGGCCTGGCCGTCGGAGAGCAGACCGAGGCAGGCGCACACCTCGACGCCCTCGTTCTGGTCCTTGATCGTCTTGATGGTGTCGGAGACCCGGTCCACGTCCCGGTCGGTCGGACCGCGCCCGGACGCCACCAGGCAGACCCGCTTGGCGCCACCGGCGAGCCCGGCCGCGGCGGCCTTGGAGGCCTCGTCGGGCTTGAGCCAGCTGTACTTGAGGATGCCGGCCGTGGAGCCGAGCCGCTGGGAGCAGTAGGAGCAGTCCTCGGGGCACAGGCCGGACTTCAGGTTGACCAGATAGTTCAGCTTCACCCGGCGCCCGAACCAGTGCCGGCGCACCTTCCCGGCCGCGGCCACCACGTCCAACAGCTCGTCGTCGGAGGTGCCGAGGACGGCGAGCGCCTCGGCACGGCTCAGCGGCTCGCGCCGGAGCCCCTTGTCCACCAGCGTGTTCAGCAGGTCCATGAGAGCCGATCCTGTCCTACGGGACCGCTCCCGGCCAAGGAGAGTTCGGACAACAGAGTGGGATCGACGTGTGGGTATCACCACATCGTGGGCCGCCGGTCGTGCCGTTAGTGTCTGTGCACTGCCTACAAAAGCCCGGCGGCGCTGTCCACGACAGCCCCGGCGCCGCGGCCTGCCCGCACACACCACCCCGGAGGACCCATGGCGTTCGGCTGGATCGACGAGCAGGCGTCGGCACGCCGCCGGGCCGGGCTCGTACGCACCCTGCGCCCCCGTCCGGCCGACTCGCCGCTCCTCGACCTCGCGAGCAACGACTACCTCGGTCTCGCCCGGCACCCCGAGATCACCGAGGCCGCCGCAGAGGCCGCGCGCCGGTGGGGCGGCGGGGCCACCGGCTCCCGGCTCGTCACCGGCACCACCGAACTCCACGGCGAGCTGGAACGGGAACTGGCCGACTTCTGCGGCTTCGAGGCCGCCCTCGTCTTCTCCTCCGGCTACGCGGCCAACCTCGCCGCCGTCACCGCGCTCGCGCCGCACGGCTCCCTGATCGTCTCCGACGCGGGCAACCACGCCTCCCTCATCGACGGCTGCCGGCTGGCCCGGGGCACCACCCAGGTCGTCGCCCACGCCGACCCCGACGCCGTCCGCAAGGCGCTGGGCACGGGGGGCCAGGGGGCTGCCGTCGCCGTCTCCGACACGGTCTTCTCCGTGGACGGCGACGCCGCCCCGTTGGCCGGACTGGCCGCAGCCTGCCGGGAGTACGGCGCCGGGCTCGTCGTGGACGACGCTCACGGGCTCGGTGTCCTGGGCGACGGGGGCCGGGGCGCACCGCACGCGGCGGGGCTCGCGGGGGACCCCGACGTCGTCGTGACGGTCACGCTGTCGAAGTCGCTGGGCAGTCAGGGCGGTGCCGTCCTCGGCCCGGCGCACGTCATCGACCACCTGGTCAACGCGGCCCGGACGTTCATCTTCGACACGGGCCTCGCCCCGGCAGCGACCGGCGCGGCGCTCGCCGCGCTCCGGCTGCTGCGCCGCGAGCCGGAGCGGGCCGCACGGGCCCGCGCGGTGGCGAGAGAGCTGCACACACGGCTGACGGCGTCGGGCCATGAAGCGGTGCGGCCCGACGCCGCCGTGGTGTCCGTACGCGCGCCGTCACCGGATCAGGCGGTGCGGTGGGCGGCGGACTGCCGGACGGCGGGTCTCGTCGTCGGCTGTTTTCGCCCACCGTCCGTGCCGGACGGCGTCTCGCGGCTGCGGCTGACCGCCCGGGCGGATCTCACCGAGGGGCAGATCGGCCGAGCCGTGAGGATCATCGGCGATACGCGACCGTGAGTCGGCGTCCCGGCCGAGCGTCGCCGTAAGCGGAAGTACGTGTGCTGTCGGTGACGGTCACCGAAGCGTGGTGATGAATCCCTCCCAGGCCTCGGGGTCGAACAGCAGGGCGGGCCCCGCCGTGTTCTTCGAGTCGCGTACGGCCACAAGCCCGGCCCAGCGGCCGGACCCGGGACGGGCCGTCTCCACACAGTTGTTCATTCCTGTGCTGCGGCTGCTGCGCAGCCATCGCACTCCGCGCAGTTCGGCACTGGTGGGTACGTTCCGAGGCAGTGCGGACATGGTGCCTCCTTACGCGCCGGCGGCTAGCCCGGCGATGTAATCCAACGAGTCCTCGGGTGAAAGGGCGTGGATCTGAAGGGCGTTGAAGGCCTCGACATATGCCTTGAGGTCTTCTTTCCGCTCGAGGTAGAGGCTACTCGTCAAGTGGTCGAGAACAACCACATCCAGATCGGATGTGCTCCGAAATGAGAATATTACGAAAGGGCCCGTGACGCCGATGTGTGCCCCGGCAGTGAACGGGAGTACCTGCAGTCGCACTTGAGGAAGCCGCGCCGCCTCGACCAGACGGCCCAACTGCCGGGTCATGATCTCGGGACCGCCCACCTCACGTCGGAGAACGCCCTCGTCGAGCACGGCGCTCAGCTCCATCGGCGGGTTCGCGCGCAGAACCTCCTGCCGTGCGAGCCGCACTTCCACGAGCGCGTCGAGTTTGTCGTCTTCCAGCCCCTCCACCGCCGCCCTCGTCACCGCCCGCGCGTACTCGGGGATCTGCAGCAGTCCCGGCACCACCGAGGTCTCCAGCGTCCGCATCCCCCGGGCCTGCGACTCCAGGCTGATGAAGTCCCGGTACGTCGGCGGCAGCACACCCCGGTACGCGTGCCACCAGTTGTGCCGCCCACCGCCGTCCTCGGAACCCGCCAAAGCCAGGAGCAGCTCCCGTAATTCGGTGTCGTCGACCCCGTAAGCGTCCAGTAGTCTGCGCACGTCCGCGGGTTTCACCCCGCTGGCGCCCGTCTCGATCCGGCTCACCTTGGACTGGTGCCAGCCCACGCGATGGGCCGCCTCGATACTGGTCAGCGCGGAACGGGTGCGCAGGACACGCAACTCGGCACCGAGCTTGCGGCGGCGCACCGCCGGACCGTACTGCATGGGTTCCTCCTTCCGCCCGGCGCGCGAAGTCGGGGTGACGACAGAGGATGGACGAAGACCCCACCCAAATACGGTCGGCCGTCGGATAGTTCACCGCTTCGAGCGACAGATATATGCATATCTTGGTGGATCGCCACCCGTGACAGCCCAGGTAGTGGCAGTCTGGCGCGAAGCACCAGTCCGGGACCGTAGTCGAACCATCCGCTCCCTGTCGGACACCGGTCCCGTGGGAAAGGGACGCCTCGCCATGGCAGATCACCTGGAAGCATCCGTCACTCTGCCGAGCGATCCCGCCTCGGTGTCCGCAGCCCGGAACTACGTCGCCAGTGTGCTCGCCGAATGGGGCCTGCCGGGCGACACGGATATCGCGGACACCGTGCGCCTGATCGTGTCCGAACTCGCCACCAACGCCGTCCAGCACACCCTCGGTCAGTCGCCCACCTTCACCGTGGACATCGCGCTGGACCGGGACGAGCAACTGCGCATCGGCGTCACCGACAGCCATCCACGCTTTCCGAAACGTCTGCCCGCCGCCGTCCAGCAGGACAACGGCCGGGGCATGGTCATCATCCGCTGGCTGACCGCCGAGTGCGGCGGCAGGCTGAGCGTCAGACCCACACGGGAGGGCGGCAAGACGGTGGCGATCGAACTTCCGTGGACGGTCCCCGTACAGCCGGTCAGGACAGGCGGTCCGCAGGAGACCTGACAGGGCTCTCGCCCGCGGCCGGCGCCGATGTCGGCGTGCCGTCGCGGTCGCGGTCGGAGGAGCGTCCCACCAGCTTCGGGAGCACGCCCCAGAGGATCAGGCACACGAGGAGCGTGCCGGCCCCGGCGACGATCCCGGCCGTCCGGCCGAGCGTCACGTCCACGACGAGCAGGACGGATCCGGTGAAGGCCGGCATCAGCACGATCAGGCCCGCGGTGGCCAGCCGGGACGAGACCTGGACGATGGCGGGCTTGGCGTTCTGCTGGAAGAGCGAGCGGTGCAGGGCGGCGGGGGCGGTGAAGAGCGTCGCCGCGAGGACCGCCAGCAGCAGGGTGGTGACGTAGGTGGCGCGCTGTACGGAGTCCAGGTCCGGGAAGCGCGGTGTGAAGGCCAGCGTCAACAGGAACGCGAAGAGGATCTGTACCCCGGTCTGGGTGACCCGCAACTCCTGAAGCAGCTCGGAGAAGTTGCGGTCGGCGCGTTCGAGGGGTGTCTCGTTGCGTGCGGGGCGGGTGCGTTCGTCGGCCATGGATGAAC
>NZ_JBHVDX010000293.1:0-10157 GCF_042802555.1 Streptomyces sp. NPDC057474
ACCCCGTACGGGGTGCCGGGGCAGGCGGGTTCAGGGGGAGTGTGAGAGTGGCGAGGTCGGGGTGGGTGCGGCCGGGCGCTTCGGCTGTGCCAGGCCGTACCCGTGGTTACAGAGTGCGGGTCAGGCGGTCGGTGAGCAGCCGGGTGAAGCGGGCCGGGTCGGGCAGGTCGCCCCCTTCGGCGAGCAGCGCGCTGCCGTATATCAGTTCGGCGATCTCCGCCAGTGCGGGGTCGTCGGCGCCTGCGTCGTGTGCTGTGCGCAGGGCGGTGATCAGTGGGTGTGCGGGGTTGAGTTCCAGGATCCGCTTGACCGGGGGTATCTGCTGTCCCATCGCCCGGTACATCTTCTCCAGGGTCGGCGTCACGTCGTGGGCGTCGCCGACGATGCAGGCCGCCGAGGTCGTCAGGCGTGACGACAGGCGGACCTGCTTGACCTGCTCGGACAGGGTGGTGGTCAGCCACGCCAGCAGGGCTGCGAAGTCCTGCTGGCGCTGGGCCTTCTCGGCGTCGGTTTCCAGGTCGCCGTCGGCGGACTCGTCGAGATCAACCTGGCCCTTGGCGATGGACTGCAGACGGTGGCCGTCGAAGGCCGGGACCCGGTCCACCCACACCTCGTCGACGGGGTCGGTGAGGATCAGAACCTCGTACCCCTTTGCGGCGAAGGCTTCCATGTGCGGGGAGTTCTCCACCATCGCGCGGGTCTCGCCGGTCAGGTAGTAGATGGTGTCCTGGCCGTCCTTCATGCGCTCGACGTACTCGCGCAGCGTGGTGGTCTTCTCCGGGTCGTGCGTGGAGGCGGCCGACACCACCTCCAGCAGGGCCTCGGTGTTGTCCGTGTCCTCGACCAGGCCTTCCTTCAGCGCCCGGCCGAACTGCGCCCACACCTTCGCGTAGCGCTCGGCGTCCTTGGACTGCATGTCCTTGATGGCGCCGAGGACCTTCTTGACCAGGCGCCGGCGTACGCCGCGGATCTGTCGGTCGTGCTGGAGGACCTCGCGGGAGACGTTCAGCGACAGGTCATGGGCGTCCACGACACCCTTGACGAAGCGCAGGTAGTTGGGCATGAGCGCTTCGCAGTCGTCCATGATGAACACTCGCTTGACGTACAGCTGCACGCCGGGCTTGGTCTCGCGGGAGAACAGGTCGAAGGGTGCCTGCGAGGGGATGAACAGCAGCGCCTCGTACTCGAAGGTGCCTTCGGCGCGCATATGGATCGTCTCGGCCGGGGGCAGCCAGTCGTGGCTGATCTGCTGGTAGAACTCGTTGTACTCGTCCTCGGTCACCTCGCTGCGCGGCCGGGCCCACAGCGCCTTCATCGAGTTGAGCGTGTCGATGTCGCGGGTGGTATCGCCCTCGGCGTCGGTGCGCTCGGGGGCTATCCGGATCGGCCAGCGGATGAAGTCCGAGTACCGCTTGACGATCTGACGGATCTTCGACTCGGACAGGTAGTCGGCGAGCCCGTCCTCGCTGTCGGCGGGCTTGAGGTGCAGGGTGACCGAGGTGCCCACGGGCAGGCCGTCGACGGCCTGGAGGTCGTAGGTGCCCTCGCCGTCGGACTCCCACTGGGTGCCGGAGTCGGTGCCGACCCGCCGGGTGCGCAGGGTGACCTTGTCGGCAACCATGAACGCCGAGTAGAAGCCGACGCCGAACTGCCCGATCAGGCTCTCGGCGGTGGCGGCATCCTTGGACTCCTTGATCTTCTCCAGCAGGCCGGCGGTGCCGGACTTGGCGATCGTGCCGATCAGCTCCACGAGATCGTCCCGGGTCATGCCGATCCCGTTGTCACGGACGGTCAATGTGCGGGCGTCCTTGTCGACCTCCAACCAGATGTGCAGGTCGGTGGCGTCGATCTCGGCGAGGCTGGAATCGGTCAGCGATTCCAGCCTCAGCTTGTCCAAGGCGTCGGAGGCGTTCGAGATCAGCTCGCGCAGGAAGATGTCCTTGTTCGAGTAGATCGAGTGAATCACCAGTCGGAGCAACTGGCGGGTCTCGGCCTGAAATTCCAGCGTCTCGACACTGCTGCCCATGTAAGTCTCTTTCTGTGGGAACGTCATGAACGGACTTGGACTCGGGCCGAGACGGACCGTTGCCCGCCGTCGGCGTGGTTCGGGGCGGCCCGGACCGCACCCGGCATGATGTGACTCTGCGTGGTGGGAGTCAGTCATCGTCAGCGGCTGTCGTCGTGCGCCGGCCTTCGAGGGCGTCCAGGGATTCGACGAGGCCGGTGTGGCGGGCATCGAGGTAGGGACGCATGCCGGCCAGGGGCGCAATGAGCTCGGCGGCGTCGGCGGCGCCGAGAGCGGCATGCAGGGCGGCCTGGGCTGAGCGCGCTTCGGGCCCGAGGTGGGCGAGCGCGGTGATCTGTCCGGCGAGGCGGCGTAGGTCGGCGGCGTGGGCACGGGCCCAGGTGGCGGTGGCGCGTTCGGCGGCCCTGGCCTGGCGGGTGGCCGTCACGCGCTGCTCGCCGGTGGTGCCGACGGTGCCGGGGCGGCCGCGCAGGTAGCGGCGTTCGGCGGCCTGGCGGCTGGCGACGCCGAGGGGGCCAGCGAGATCGGCCCAACTGGCGCCCGCGTCGCGGGCGGTTTCGATCAGGCCGGTCTCCCAGCCGGCGAGCTGCTCGCGCACCTGCCGCAGCAGCATCAGGGAGGCCAGCGTCTGCTCGGGACCGGGCCGGGCGGCGTCGGGGGTCTCGTGCTGGGCATCGCGCAGCGCGTCGTCTATGGCGGCAAGGGCCGCCGCCGCGGCGAGAAAGGACGCCGGGCTGTGGGCGTCGGTACTGGTCGTAGACGGCTGGTCGGCTGCGGTCACGGGCACCTCCCTCGGACGGTCATCGGGTCGACGACATCATGTTTGTCATCCATTGGATGACATGTTACAACGGTGTCAGTGCAGCGCATTAGCAGCAACTGCTCGAACCTGCTGGAGGTGTTTTCACGATGTTGATGCGCACTGACCCCTTCCGTGAGCTGGACCGGATGGCGCAGCAGCTGATGGGCCCGGGCACCTGGTCGAAGCCGTCGGTGATGCCGATGGACGCTTACCGCGAGGGTGACGAGTATGTGGTGGCCTTCGACATCCCCGGCGTGACCGCGGACGCGATCGACATCGACGTCGAGCGGAACATGCTGACCGTCAAGGCCGAGCGGCGGCCGGTGGCGAAGACCGAAGATGTGAAGGTGGAGCTGTCCGAGCGGCCGCTGGGCGTCTTCTCCCGCCAGATCGTGCTCGCCGACACCCTGGACACCGAGCGCATCCAGGCCGACTACGACGCCGGTGTGCTCACCCTGCGCATTCCGATCGCCGAGCGTGCCAAGCCCCGCAAGATCTCCATCGGCGTCGACTCCGGCCGCAAGGAGATCTCCGGCTGACACCGGCCGGACCGGTGCGGAGGACGGACACCTGATCTCCCCCTCCCCGCCCTCCGCACCCCCGTGGACAGTCCGACGACAAAAAGGGGTGGCGGCCGATGACCTTGCGACACGAAGCGTTCCTCGACCACGTGAAGCAACGCGGCGAATACGACACTGCGGAGGAAGCCGATCGTGCGGCCCGCGTGGTGCTCGCCCTGCTCGGCGCACACCTGGTCGGCGAGGTCCGCGCCCAGCTCGCGGCACGCCTGCCGGAGGCTTCGCCCTGATCCTGCTCAACCACTGCAGAGCGCCGAGCCGCTGCCCCCGGAGCGGTTCGTCCGCGCGACCGCCGCGTGGATCGAGGGCGCCACCGAGCAGACCGCGACCTGGGACGTCAGCGCCATGCTGTCCACCGTCGCCGACACGGCAGGCGAGGACCTGATGGGGCAGATCCTGCTCCAGCTCCCCGTCGGCTACGACCTTCTCTTCGGCCGCCCCCAGCCCACCTGACCAAGACCGGGGGTGCCGTACCCGGCACCCCCACGGCTCCGTGAAAGGCATTCACCGCAGTGATCTCCGACGCGCGCGTACCGCTTGAGCACCAGCAGCCGTACTCGACGGCGTACGAGCAGATGCTGGAGAAGGTCCGCTACGAGGGCGCCTACCCCACCCGTGAGCGGGCCGACGAAGCTGTCCGCCTGGTCCTCGCGGGGCTCGGGCGTCAGCTGACCGGTGACGAACGCGTCGACCTGGCTCGCTGCCTGCCCCTGGAGGCCGCACGCGTGCTGACCGCGCAGATCCCCGACACCCAGCCGCTGACCGGATGGGCCTTCGTCAAGGACCTCGCCGCCCGCTCCGACGCCTCCCCAGCCACCACTCGCTGGGACACCGGCTCCGTCTTCGCCGCCGTCACAGCCCACGCCGGCCCCGACGTGATCACCCGCATCCTCCACCAGCTCCCCACCGGCTGGGCGCTGCTGTTCGGCCAAGGCGAACTCACCCCCGCCGCGTAGACGGCGAGATGCACGCTCGGGGCGGACGCAACGATCCCCGCGTCGCTGTCCGCCCCGAACCCCGGGTCCCGCGAGGCGACCACTGCCGCCTGCCCGGCCACCCGCAACGACGTGCTGGCGTGTGCAGTCGAGCGCATCAGGTGCCACGGGTATGAACCGCTGTCTCCAGCCGCAGACGAGTGGTGTCACGTCTGGCGACGTGCGGCGGGATCCCGATCGGCGACATGCCGGGCGACCGCGTCGACGCCGGGGCGGGCGTACCGCTCCAAGGAGCGGACGGAGGCGTACCGGGAGCGGGCCAGCAGCTTCGGAGTGGAGGTGCCACCCTCGGCATCGTGCGTGAGCGCGGTGTGCCGCAGCCGGTGCAGCAGCCGGCGTCAGCTGCGAGTCATGGTGGTCGTGCCCGTAAAACCATCGCCCAGCACCCGCCCCGAGCACCGTCAACTTCCCCGCCACCAGGACACATGCCCGCTGAAAGAGGAACCCAGCATTAATCGACACCCCACGCGTGGCACCGGGCCGCAGAGGCCGGGACACACGCGGGAGGTGCCGTCGTCAGCGGCGTAGACCGAGCGTCTGGTAAAGCGGCACCATGCCCGCTCCCGCCGAGTCGAGGAGTACTTCGACCTCAGTGAGCGCCAGGTCAATGTGGAACGGGGTGTAGCCACCCAGCCCCAAGCCGATGTGGATACCAGGCCAGCGCTCATTGGGGTGGAAGTTGCTGCGCAGCCGGTCGGCGCAGCCCGGGTGAGTGCCGAAGCCGAACTCATGGATCTTGCGATAGCGCGGCTCGGCCTCCACCAGTGCGCGGAACGTGTCACGCAGGCGCTTGGCCTCCGGGATAGGCGCCGTGAAGTCGTGGATATACCCGTTGCGGACGTGGGCCACGACGGGCAGATCCTCAATCGGGGCGAGGCGCGTGTAGGTGTCGGCGGTGTGCTCCGCGGTTATGCTCCTGTCGCCGCGGTGGATGATCGGCGAGCCCTTGATTACGATCTCACCGTCGATCGGCAGCCGACTGTTGCGGTCGTAGGTTCCCGGCCCATCGGCGAGGGTCGAAATCTCCCCGGTCGGCAGCACTGTCTGGTCGCCATAGCGCAGCGGTCCGTGGAAGGAGAACCAGTGCTCGGCCTCGTGGTGCTGGAAGACACACCGAGTGCCCAGCGCCGGCGTGGCCAGCACCAGCGCTTCGGCGTCCTCCATCAGGGAGAGCATCTTCCCCTCAACCGCCAGCTCCGACTCGTAGTCGGTGCCCGCGATGATCCGGAGGTACTGGCTGAGGGAGAGCGGGGTGAACTCCGAGGAGTTGTAGGAGATGGCGCCAAGCTTGACGCCCTCCCCGTCCTCGTCCAGCAGATGCTCGAACAGGTCCTCCGCGATCCACAGCACGGATGCCTTACGTTCGCGTGCACGCCACTCCCGTAGCTGCTCGACGAACGGGGCCCTGCTCTCCGGGCCTGTCCACTTCATCTCGTGGACGGGCTGCGGGATGTCCGCCACGAGACGGATGCCGCGGCGCACCCGCTCGGAAGTGATGAGCAGGAAGTCGTCGCCAAAGTCGCGGTCGTAGAGGGCCAGAAACTTGGACAGACGCAGCTCCACCATGCCGTCCGAACCCACGGCGATGTCGCCGGGCTGGCCGGGCTCGGCTTCGGGCATCGCCCCCAGCAGATCTGCAGGAGCGCAACTCGACTCCTCCACCGCACACAGAGGCCCGTCAGGGCCGGCGGCGAGCTCTCTGGGGTCCGCTCGCAGGCAAGGGCAGTTGCCCCGGGTTACCTGGATTTTGCTCATGACTCTCCTTCGGTTGACTCCGGACGCTCAAGCGCCCCGGATGGCGCGGCCACAGGCATGCTTGTTTCGGAGGGGTCACGTCGTCCCGAAGTTGAACCCGCCGAAGTCCGGCAGTGACGCGCGTGGGCGCCTCCTCGACGCGCTGCCCGTCGATCCGACCGAGAAGCAGCAGACCGCCGTCCGAGAGTCGTTTGGCCGTCTCACCGGTGCGGAACATCTTGCGCCCGGGGCGGACCGTGTGAGATACGTACCGGGCGGCCGGTACGGTCCGGGCTCCCCCAGGTACCCCCGGCCAGCCCCATAACCGATGACGCAGACCTCCCCGACCACGCCCGGTGAACAGAGGTCGGCGTTCTCATCCAGTAGATCGAGGATATGGCCAGCGATCGCCGCGGCTGCGTCGACAGGTCCTTGAAAAGGAAATTCCCACCCTTGGTCGCGTGAAATCCGGACCCAGTTGCGCCGCGCAAGGGGGCAGACCGGATAGTGACGGCCAGATTACTGGCGAGCTAAACCCGCCTCTTAAATTCCCGGCAACCGCCGTAGCCGCGCAGGCTCGGGGCGAAGGAGTTCCCGCACCCCGAGCCTGAGGTGAATTATCCCTGCAGATTGACGTACGCCCCGTATCGGGTGACCTTGCTGCTCATGGGGGCCTTCTTTGCCGGCTTTGCTGGCTTTTCCGACTTCTGCGTAACCTTGGCAGCCATCACGATCCTCCTTGACGTAACAACAATGGAGTACCGGGGAAATTTCCTCGGCCACATCAGTATGCACAGGAAAAGCCCGTTGGGATAGGGCGAGTTTCGGAGGAGACCCGGGCAATCTGCTGACGCATTGAGGTCAACGCAGTCGCGTGACCAGGAACAATGCGCTACGGGTCAGGAAATTTCACGGTGGTGCATTCCTGTTGCCTTTCGATAGGCAACAGGGCAACCCTGTACAGCTTTCGTGGAGTCGACGCTAGCTTGACTCTGTCGGGGATCTTGGTGGCGCCGTGAGGCGCTGTGGTTCGAGTGAAGGTGAAAGGCCATCACCCCCGGCCTGTCGCAGCAGGTCGGTGTAGCTGAGGGCAGCCTGATCCGGGTGGTGCCGGGGAAGACGGGAGCGGCCCTGACAAAGCCGGCACGTACCAGCACTGCCAGATGGTGCGGGTCCAGCGAGCGAGACGAAGAGAAGTACGCGAGGAGCCGGCGTGACAACGTCCTTCAACCCCGACACCGGCTCGAACCAGGCGGATCTGGGCCGGTCGCGGTGCGTCTCGTCGTCCGAAGGGACGGCGAGAACTCCCACGTTCGTATTCAAGAGCGGGCGTGGGAGGCCACGAGGAAAGCCTGCGGCGTACTCGTGGCGAGGCCGCTGGGAAATAGTCGGGCTCCTACTTCGACAAACGAATCACAGTGAACACGGGAACCATTCGATCACAGCTCCACGCTCCTCAACTTCCATATGAGGAACGTGGATAGGCGCACCGACAGCCGAACGAATCGGGCGGGGCGGAGCCGCCGTAGTACTCCGAGGCCAGGAAAGCCGGTCGCATGGGGAAGGGCGGCAGCGGAGAACATGCAAGGAGGGAGTGCAATGCCAGAAGTCACCTCGCTGAACAGCGAGGATCCGAGCTCTCGGGCTCGGGTACTGGGGATGCAGACCAAGCTGCACCATTGGGCGACGGCCGATCCGGACCGTCGGTTCGACGACCTTTTCGTGCGCCACGAGGCGCTGCTTGACCGTGCGGCGGTGAAAGACCGCCGCCGTGGCCTTGTCGCAGCAAGGCCACGAAGCTGAGGACAGCCTGACCCGGGAGTCGCCGGGAGGGGTGGAAAGCAGTCCTGACAACGCCGGGACGCTCCGGAACTACCAGACGGGGCGGGTCCGGCAAGCGAGACGAGAAGGTGTACGAGAGGAACCCGCGCGTGAAGCTCCGTAAGCGTCGAGCCGGCTCCAACCTGGTGGATATGGGCCGGTCCGCAGCGCACACCTGCCGTGATCATGCGGCGGGTGACTCCGAAGCCGGGATGAATAGGCCGGTGGGGAGGCCACGAGGAAAGCCTGCGGCGTACTCGTGGCGAGGCTGCCGGGGTATAGCTGGGCACCTCCCTCGTCGAACGGTTGGTGGTGAACGTGGGAACCACCTGCGGCTGCCCTCACGATGCTCCATCCAGGACATCGAAGGGCAGGCCCGTCGTCGGCTATCGGCCGCAGTGTGGGGCGGAGGCCCCGTAGTAGTCCGAGCGCGCGAAAGGCGCGTACATGGCGAAGGGGGCCAGCAAGTCAGCAGGGCGGATGCTGGAATGCTCGGAGGACGCCGGTGAATACCGACGCACCAACGCTCACGTCGTTCGGCGCGGAGCGCAGGGTACGAGAGATCCAGACCAAGCTGCACCGTTGGGCGACCGACGATCCAGACAGGCAGTTCCGTGATTTGTTCAATCTCGTCTGCGATCCCGCATTTCTCCTGACTGCATGGGAGCGAGTGCGGGACAACAGGGGTGCACGGTCAGGCAGGGGTTGACGGGAAGAGCGCCTACTATATCGAGCGGCAAGGTGTCGGCGAGTTCCTGGCCGAGCTCCGCGAAGATTTGAAAGCGCAGCAGTTTCGCCCCTTACCAGTCCGCGAGCGGATGATTCCGAAAGCGGGCGGAAAGAAACTGCGCCGTCTAGGTATTCCCACCGTGCGGGATCGCATTGTTCAGGCTGCGCTGAAATTGGTACTGGCACCTATTTTCGAGGCGGGCTTTGAGCCGTGCTCATATGGTTTCCGGCCCAATCGGCGAGCTCATGACGCGATCGCCGAGATCCATCACTTCGGCACCAACGGCCATCGCTGGGTGCTGGATGCTGATATCGAGGCGTGCTTCGACCGGATCGACCACGTGGCCCTGATGGACCGCGTGCGCACCCGGGTGAAGGACAGAGGTCGCCGGCACCGCCGGGCACCTGCTGGACGCCCTGGTCGACGAGGAGTGGGGACGCCGCTACGGCCGCCCGGTCCGCCTGGGCAAGAACCCCACCCGGCCCAAAACCAGGATCGACACCACCGGTGACGACGCCGTCCGGCTCCTGGAGCACTCATACCGGCACGGGGCAGACCGTGCGTTCGGGTCCCGCGTCCAGGCCCTGCGCCAGATCGTGGTGCAGAACTACCACCTCGACGCCGCGGGCCGCCTGCGCTGGCGCACCGCCGACAAGGACGACGGGCCGGGGCTGCCGCCCTCGTCTCAGGCGATCCTCTCTCACTACGACACCTCGGCCCGCTACGCACGTCACGGACACATCATCAGCTGGAAGGGGTTCTCCGCTCATCTGACCGAGACCTGTGCCTCTGACGGCCCCAACGTGATCACGGACGTGGCCACCACGCACGACACCCAGGCGCTGCGCCGCGAACGGTCCACCGGCTGGACAACTGCAAGTAGCGCTCGCACTGAAGGCCGGGGATGTCGACACCGCTCTCGTTCCAGGACTCGCCGCACTTCAGGCGGGCAGGGCGGTGGCAAGCGCCCCGGCCTCACTGTCGTCGACGTTCTCGACAAGCGCCACCAGGCGCCGCAGGAGCAGGTGCTCTTCCCCGCCCGCCAGGACCACGTCCGGTTGCCCACTCCGCTCTCAGGGGAAGGCCGGGCTCGGGCAAGGTGGCGGCGGGCTCCGGCGAGCATGGCGCCGGTGGACGAGGCCGTTGCGGTGCATAAACGAACACGATGGCTGCCAGAGCGCCGTAGACCACCGACGCGCCCAAGGCCCGGACCGCCTGGTGCGGTTCACGGTGCGTCACATCGATTACGGGACAAAGTCGTTTGCTTGACAGAGCCCATCAACGGTATGGGCCAAGCGTCCGTCAAGTAGCCGCAGCGTGGGACGTTGACTCAGTAGCGGTAGTGGTCCGGCTTGTACGGGCCCTCGACCTCGACCCCGATGTAGGAGGCCTGCTCCGGGCGCAGGGTGGTGAGCTTCACGCCGAGCGCGTCGAGGTGGAGGCGGGCGACCTTCTCGTCGAGGTGCTTGGG
>NZ_JBHVDX010000294.1:0-10148 GCF_042802555.1 Streptomyces sp. NPDC057474
CCGCCGGCCACGCGGGGCCGGCGGCGAGGTGTCGATCTCGGTCACCGGGGAACAGTAGGGGACCCGGCGGACCGGAAGAAACGGTTCAGCAAACCCACGAAGGCCCACTGCGGCCAAGCAAGGGGAGCGGGGAACTGCGCGAGCAACCCCACGACCCGCACCCCCGCAACAAACCGCAGCCAGCCCCTTTGAACCCGGAACCCGGCCCAACCGGCGGAGCTAGCCGTACATCCGCCGCATCGCGAACTCCACCATCTGCTCCACGGCCTTCGCGTCGAACACCATCCGGTGCTCCCCCTCCATGTCGAGGACGAAGCCGTACCCGGTCGGCAGCAGATCGATCACCTCCGCACCGGTGATCACGAAGTACTTGGACTCCTTGCCGGCGTACCGGCGGAGCTCCTTGAGCGAGGTGAACATGGGGATCACCGGCTGCTGGGTGTTGTGCAGCGCCAGGAACCCGGGGTTGTCGCCGCGCGGGCAGTACACCTTGGAGGTCGCGAAGACCTGCTGGAAGTCCTCCGCGGCCATCTGCCCGGTGGTGAAGGCGCGGACCGCGTCCGCGAGGGAGGGCGGGGACGGCTCCGGGTACAGCGGTGGCTGCTGCCCGTAACCGCCCCCCATCTGGCCGCCGGGCATCTGCCCGGGCATCTGCTGCTGCGGCGGCGGGGCGTACTGCTGCTGAGGGCCGGCGCTCTGGTCGTAGCCGTACATGCGGCAAAGCGTAACGAGTCACAGATGGACCGCTCGGGGTTGCTTCTTATTACTGATGGGTAGCATCATCGACACAGAAGCTACTTGTTGGTACGTGAACTAGCGCGAGGATCCAGTGCCTCGCCGATCTCTCTTACGGAGCCAGTCGCCATGGGGCACTACAAGTCGAATCTCCGCGACATCGAGTTCAACCTCTTCGAGGTGCTCGGGCGCGACAAGCTGTACGGCACCGGCCCGTTCGCGGAGATGGACACGGACACCGCCAAGAGCATCCTGGAGGAGCTGGCCCGTCTCGCCGAGAACGAGCTGGCGGAGTCCTTCACGGATGCCGACCGCAACCCGCCGGTCTTCGACCCGGAGACGAACACCGCTCCGGTACCGGCCTCCTTCAAGAAGAGCTACAAGGCCTTCATGGACTCCGAGTACTGGCGTCTCGGCCTGCCCGAGGAGATCGGCGGCACCACCTCGCCGCGCTCCCTGATCTGGGCGTACGCGGAGCTGCTGCTCGGCTCGAACCCGGCGGTGTGGATGTACGCCTCCGGCCCGGCGTTCGCCGGCATCCTCTACGACGAGGGCAACGACGTACAGAAGAAGATCGCCAAGATCGCGGTCGAGAAGACCTGGGGCTCCACCATGGTGCTCACCGAGCCGGACGCCGGCTCGGACGTGGGCGCCGGGCGCACCAGGGCGATCCAGCAGGAGGACGGCTCCTGGCACATCGAGGGCGTGAAGCGCTTCATCACCTCCGGTGAGCACGACATGGAGGAGAACATCCTTCACTACGTGCTGGCCCGCCCCGAGGGCCACGGCCCCGGCACCAAGGGCCTCTCCCTCTTCCTCGTCCCGAAGTACCTCTTCGACTTCGAGACCGGCGAGCTGGGGATGCGCAACGGCGCCTACGCCACCAACGTCGAGCACAAGATGGGCCTCAAGGCCTCCAACACCTGCGAGATGACCTTCGGCGACCGTCACCCGGCCAAGGGCTGGCTGATCGGCGACAAGCACGACGGCATCCGCCAGATGTTCCGCATCATCGAGTTCGCCCGCATGATGGTCGGCACGAAGGCGATCTCCACACTGTCGACGGGCTACCTCAACGCACTGGAGTACGCCAAGGAGCGCGTCCAGGGCACCGACCTGGCGAACTTCATGGACAAGACCGCGCCCAAGGTCACCATCACGCACCACCCCGACGTCCGCCGCTCGCTGATGACGCAGAAGGCGTACGCGGAGGGCATGCGCGCGCTGGTCCTCTACACGGCCTCCGTCCAGGACGAGATCCAGGTCAAGGAGGCGGCGGGCGAGGACTTCTCCGCCCTGGAGGCCCTGAACGACCTGCTCCTGCCCATCGTCAAGGGCTACGGCTCCGAGAAGGGCTACGAGCAGCTCGCCCAGTCGCTGCAGACCTTCGGCGGCTCCGGCTTCCTGCAGGAGTACCCGATCGAGCAGTACATCCGCGACGCCAAGATCGACACCCTGTACGAGGGCACCACCGCGATCCAGGGCCAGGACTTCTTCTTCCGGAAGATCGTCCGCAACCAGGGCGCCGCGCTGAACACCCTCGCCGAGGAGATCAAGAAGTTCCTGGCGCTCGGCGAGGGCGGCGAGCAGCTGGCCGGCGCCCGCGAGCACCTCGCCAAGGCCGCCGTCGAGCTGGAGGCCATCGTCGGTCTCCTCCTCACGGACCTGGCCGCCACCGAGCAGGACGTCAAGAACATCTACAAGGTGGGCCTCAACACCAGCCGCCTGCTGCTCGCCTCCGGTGACGTGGTCGTCGGCTACCTGCTCCTCAGGGGCGCCGTCGTCGCCGCCGAGAAGCTGGAGACCGCCTCCGGCAAGGCTCTGTCCGCCAAGGATGTGTCCTTCTACACCGGCAAGATCGCGGCGGCGAAGTTCTTCGCGGCCAACGTCCTCCCCGGCGTCACCCTCGCCCGCAAGATCTCCGAGGGCGTCGAACTGGACCTGATGGAGCTGGACGAGGCGGCGTTCTAGACGCCCCCTCCCCGGCCGCACCCCGGTCGCGGCGCCGGACGGACCCTGCCCGTCCGTCCGGCGTCCTTTCCTCCACACGCTCGCTACGAGGGCCCGCTCCCGACCCCCGGGAGTGGGCCCTCGTACGTCGTTAAGGTGAACCCCATGCGCACACCCCCACGCTTCGATCGCGGCCACACCGACGACCTCATGACCTTCCTGGCGAGCAGCCCGTCCCCCTACCACGCGGTGGCGAGCGCCGCGGAACGGCTGGAGAAGGCAGGCTTCCGGCAGGTCTCGGAGACCGACGCGTGGGACGGATCGCTGGGCGGCAGGTACGTGCTGCGCGGCGGCGCGATCATCGCCTGGTACGTGCCGGAGGGCGCCACCCCCCACACCCCCTTCCGCATCGTCGGCGCCCACACCGACTCCCCCAATCTGCGGGTCAAACCCCGCCCCGACAGCGGCGCGCACGGCTGGCGCCAGATCGCCGTCGAGATCTACGGCGGCCCGCTGCTCAACTCCTGGCTCGACCGCGACCTCGGCATCGCCGGCCGGCTCTCCCTGCGCGACGGCACCAGCCGCCTCGTCAACGTCGACAGACCCCTCCTCCGCGTCCCCCAACTCGCCATCCACCTCGACCGTACGGTCACCTCCGAGGGCCTCAAGCTCGACAAGCAGCGTCACCTGCAGCCCGTATGGGGCCTCGGCGACGACGTCCGCGACGGCGACCTGATCGCCTTCCTGGCGGAGGAGTGCGGCCTCCCCGCGGGCGAGGTCACCGGCTGGGACCTGATGACCCACTCCGTGGAGCCCCCCGCGTACCTGGGCCGCGACAACGACCTGCTCGCCGGTCCCCGCATGGACAACCTCCTTTCCGTGCACGCCGGTACGGCCGCACTCGCCTCGGTCGCCGGCTCCGGTGAAGAACTCCCGTACATCCCCGTCCTCGCCGCCTTCGACCACGAGGAGAACGGCTCCCAGTCCGACACCGGCGCGGACGGCCCGCTGCTCGGCGGGGTGCTGGAGCGCTCGGTCTTCGCCCGCGGCGGCTCGTACGAGGACCGGGCGCGTGCCTTCGCCGGCACGGTCTGTCTCTCCTCCGACACCGGGCACGCCGTCCACCCCAACTACGCGGAGCGTCACGACCCGACGCACCACCCCCGCGCGGACGCCGGCCCGATCCTCAAGGTCAACGTCAACAACCGCTACGCCACGGACGGTTCGGGCCGCGCCGTCTTCGCCGCCGCCTGCGAGAAGGCCGGTGTGCCGTTCCAGACGTTCGTCTCCAACAACTCCATGCCCTGCGGCACCACCATCGGCCCCATCACAGCCGCCCGCCACGGCATCCGCACCGTCGACATCGGCGTCGCCATCCTCTCGATGCACAGCGCCCGCGAGCTGTGCGGCGCGAAGGACCCCTACCTCCTGGCGAACGCTCTGGTGGCCTTCCTCGAGGGCTGATCCCGTGCCCGGCCCTCAACGGCTGTTACTGACCGGCCTGTCCGGGTACCCGGTGTCGACCGGTAGGACCGAACGACCGGAACGACCGGCCGACCCAACCGGACACTGGGAGGGAACACTCATGGGCCTGGGCGGGTGCATCATTCTGATCGCCGTGGGGGCCATCCTCACGTTCGCCACCGACTGGGACATGCAGGGGGTCAACCTCGACCTGGTCGGTGTCATCTTCATGATCGTCGGACTTATCGGCGTAGCCACCTTCAGCAGCATCGCCAAGCGGAGGCGAGTGGTGATGCCGCCCTCGACTCCTGTCATCGACGAGAGCCGGCACAACCGCGACGGATACGGCGGCGGCTACGGCGGCGTATGACCGTCCGGGCGGGCGGCGACTGACGGGCGGGCGGGCGAGGGCGGCGGCCTCCAACGAGTCAGTCGACGCTCTCGTCCAGCCCCGCCGGCACCAGCGGCAGCCGGTCCGTCCCGCCCTCCGTGAGCCGGGCCGGGACTGCCCCGTCGGGTGCAGATGCGCCTCCGGGTTCTCCACGATCAGCAGGTCGCCCGGCTCGGTGAGCAGACCGGCGACGATGACGGGAAGGGCGTAGGAGACACCGAAACCGGTGTTGGCGAGGCGGATCTCCTCACCGCTCAGGCCCGTCTCGCCGAACCGGATGGTTCCGACCAGGATGCCGACGGCGCGCGACTCGCGCAGCGCGAGGACCTGTGCCGTGAACTCACCGCGTACCCCGACGCCGATGCGGTCGGGTTCGCCTCCGCGAGAGCGACACCCCCGCCACCATCCTGTCGCCCACCCCCGCCGCCCTCCACGCCCTCCTCACCACGCTGCGGAACGGGTCCCGAAGCCTGGAGCGTTGAGCGGCGGCTCAGCCTGGAGGGTTGAGCGGCGGCTCAGCGGCGCGGCGGCTCCAGCCCCAGCAGCCTGTCCTTCAGGGCCGGGAACTGCTCGCGGGTCGTCGCGACCTTCGACGGGTCGAACTCGACCGTGAGGACCTCCTCGTCGGAGCCCGCCTCCGCGAGCACCTCGCCCCAGGGGTCGACCACGATCGAGTGACCGGCCTGGGGAACCCCCGCGTGCGTACCGGCCGTTCCGCAGGCGAGGACGTAGGCCTGGTTCTCCACGGCCCTGGCCTGCGCCAGCAGTGTCCAGTGCGACCGCCGCCGCTCCGGCCACCCCGCCGACAGCACGAACATCTCGGCGCCCGCGTCGACGAGCCCGCGGAACAGCTCGGGGAAGCGGAGGTCGTAGCAGGTGGCGATGCCGATGGTCGTCTCGGGGAGGCGGAGCGTCACCAGTTCCGAGCCCGCGCCCATCAGCACCGCCTCGCCCTTGTCGAAGCCGAAGCGGTGGATCTTTCGGTAGGCGGCGGCGAGGTCACCGGACGGTGAGAAGACGAGGGAGGTGTTGTAAAGAGGTCCGTCACCCGCGGCGGAGCCGCTGTCGGAATCAGTGCGCTCGGGGATCGAGCCCGCGTGCAGCCAGACGCCCGCGTCGCTCGCCGCCTTGGCCATCGCCTCGTACGTCGGCCCCTCCAGCGGCTCGGCCGCCGTCGCGAAGGATTCGAACGCGAAAGCGCCGGTGGTCCAGAGCTCCGGGAGGACGACGAGATCGGCGCCGGCCTGGTCCCGCACCAACGACGCCACGCGCCGCCTGCGCGAATCGACCGATTCGTCCTCATCTACGCCGATCTGGATGAGCGAGGCGCGCACACTACCACCGTCCTGGCATTCGAGCCGTCCACACCGGCCTACGATCGTCACACGAAAGCACTGCCGGGGTGCCTCACAGCAGCGTAACTTAACGTTCCACAGCACCCACTGACAGCCGCCGACGCCCACTCACCGCCGTCAACGCCGACGCCCCTACTGAAATCCGCCACCCACATACCGATACGCACCGACCGTACTGACAGGTACCGACCGCCCGAGGGGTCCCGTTCCGTGAGTCTGCATCCCACTCTTCAGCCCTACGCCGACGCCTGGACCCACTCCGTGGACGCGATATCCGAGCTGGTGTCGCCGCTCGTGGAGGGCGAGTGGAACCGGCGGACGCCATGCCCCGGCTGGTCGGTGCGCGATGTGGTCTCCCATGTCATCGGCCTGGACTGCGAGATGCTCGGGGACCCGCGGCCGATCCACACCCTCCCGCGCGACCTGTACCACGTACGGACCGAGCACCAGCGGTACATGGAGATGCAGGTCGACGCCCGCCGGCACCACACCGCGCCGGAGATGACCTCCGAGCTGGAGTACACGATCATCCGGCGCAACCGCCAGCTGCGGAACGAGTCGCGGGACCCGGGGCACAAGATCCGTGGCCCGCTCAGCACGGAGCTGACCCTCGAACAGGCCATGCGGAACCGCGCGTTCGATGTGTGGGTGCACGAGCAGGACCTGCGCGCCGCGCTGGGCCAGCCGGGGAACCTGGACTCGCCGGGCGCGTTCGTCGTCCGTGACGAGCTGCTGTCCGTGCTGCCGAAGGTCGTCGCCGAGGACGCGCAGGCGCCGCGCAGTTCGGCCGTCGTCTTCGACGTGCACGGCCCGGTGGAGTTCATCCGTACCGTCCGCGTCGACATGCAGGGCCGCGGCACCGTGGAGACCGCCCCCGCCCTCGGCCCCGCCGCCACCCTCACCCTCGACTGGGAGACCTACGTCCGCCTGGCCTGCGGCCGCGTCACCGCCGACCTCGTCGCCGACCGCATCAAGGCCGAGGGCGACCCCCACCTGATCGCGGCGATCCTGCGAGCGTTCGCGGTGACCGTGTAGCCACCGGGTCACAGGGCTTTTTGAGGCCTGGCCCTTACGCCGGTACGTGCACCGTCTCCACCCGGCTCGCCACCAGCCGTTCCCGTTCGCGGCGGGCCGCGCGGCCGCGCAGACGGAGGATCTGGGTGAGGCCGAGGGCCTGGAGGACGAAGACGGCGGAGAAGGCGATGCGGTAGTCGTCGTCAGTCACGTCCAGGAGGACGCCTACTGCGAAGAGGGTCGTCATGGAGGCGACGAAACCGCCCATGTTGGTGATTCCGGAGGCGGTGCCCTGACGCTCCGACGGGTTCGCCGGGCGGGCGAAGTCGAAGCCGAGCATCGAGGCCGGGCCGCAGGCGCCGAGGACCGCGCAGAGGACGACCAGGAGCCACATCGGCGCGTGCTCGCCGGGGTACAGGAGCGTGGTCGCCCACACCGCCGCCGTCGCGAGGACCGTGCCGAGCGCCAGCGGCAGCCGCGCCGCGTGGTGTCGGGCGACGATCTGGCCGTACACCAGTCCGACGACCATGTTGGACAGGACGACGAGGGTGAGCAGCTCACCGGCGGTGCCACGGCTGAGACCCTGCGCCTGGACCAGGAACGGCAGCCCCCACAGCAGCAGGAACACCATCGCCGGGAACTGGGTGGTGAAGTGCACCCACATCCCGAGCCGGGTGCCGGGCTCCCGCCAGGACGCCGCGATCTGGCGCCGCACGTACGCGGCCCCGTGATGCGGGAACGGCTCCGGCTCGTGCCCCTCGGGGTGGTCCTTCAGGAACAGCAGGGTCAGTACGAGGACGATGAGGCCGGCGACCGAGCTGCCCGCGAACGCCGCCGTCCAGCCCACCCCGTGCAGCAGCCGGGCCAGCAGCAGTGTCGAGACGAGGTTGCCCGCCATGCCGACCAGGCCCGCCATCTGCGCGACGAGCGGTCCGCGCCGGGCCGGGAACCAGCGGCTGCCCAGCCGCAGCACGCTGATGAACGTCATCGCGTCGCCGCAGCCGAGCAGTGCCCGCGAGGCCAGCGCCGTGCCGTACGACGGCGACAGCGCGAAGCCGATCTGGCCGGCCGTGAACAGCAGGATGCCCAGGGTCAGCACCTTCTTGGTGCCGAGCCGGTCGACCAGCAGGCCGACGGGTATCTGCATGCCCGCGTAGACCAGCAGCTGGAGTATCGAGAAGGTCGACAGGGCGGAGGCGCCCACCTGGAAGCGGTCGGCGGCGTCGAGGCCGGCCACGCCCAGCGACGTACGGAAGATGACGGCGACGAAGTAGACGGAGACGCCCACACCCCAGACTGCGAGGGCGCGGCTGCCGCCGGGCGGGTCTCCGGGCAGGGACCCGGCGGAGGAGGTTATGGCGGGGCGGCTCAACGGAGCTCCCCCCGCGCCAGGTTCGAGAACCAGCTGACGTGCCGGTGCACGAGGCTCACGGCCGCCTCCGCGTCGCCCGTGCGCAGCGCCTGGAGGATCTCCTCGTGCTCGCTGAGCGTCTTGGTGATGCGGTCGGGGTGGGCGTGCATCACGGCGACACCCATCCGCAGCTGCCGGTCGCGGAGTTGGTCGTAGAGGCGGGAGAGGATCTCGTTCCCCCCGCTGCGGACGATCTCGGCGTGGAAGCAGCGGTCGGTGACCGCGGCGCCCGCCAGGTCCCCGGCAGCGGCCTGCGTCTTCTGCTGCTCCAGGAGGCTCTCCAGCCGCTCGATCAGCTGCGGCGAGGCCGGGACCGTCTTGCGGACCGCGTGCTCCTCGACCAGCTGCCGGGTCTCGACGACGTCCGCGATCTCCTGCGCGGAGACGGGCAGCACCAGGGCGCCCTTCTTCGGGTAGAGCTTGATCAGCCCCTCGACCTCCAGCCGCAGCAGCGCCTCCCGCACCGGCGTCCGGGAGACCCCGACCGCCTCGGCCAGCTCGCCCTCGGTGAGCAGCGTGCCGCCCTCGTAACGACGCTCCAGGACACCCTGCTTGACGTGGGCGTATACACGGTCGGCGGCGGGGGGCTGCTTCACGGCGGGGGCGGGGGCGGCAGCTGGGGCGGAAGGCATGCCCACAGCATAGATACAACACGTACCCATCACTGCCGCCGTCCACGATCCGGGACGGCGACCCCATCCCTGGGCCCATCCTGGACCCATCCCGGACCCGTCAAGGGGCTGTGAGATGGACTTGAATTGACCCCCGTCTCACCCAGCGCACAACCTTTTGTGCTACTCACTTGTCACACGAGAAGCGGCCCTGCTTGCCCGCAAACGGAGCCCAAGTGGCCGCGCTCCACAGACATTTGACGCAATCGGGGTATTTAACTTGATTACCGCCATAAAGGGCGCACGTGTCCGCAGAGCCGCTGCAGTCGTCGTGACCACCGGCGCGATGATCGCGACCGGAGTCGTCGGCTCCGCCCCCGCGCAGGCCGCCCCCGCGAAGCCCACGATCACCGCCAAGGGCGGGTTCGTGATGAACAGCGCCAATGGCAAGGCTCTCTTCACCAAGACCGCTGACACCAAGAGGCTCACCGCCTCCACCACGAAGATCATGACCGCCAAGGTCGTGCTCTCGCAGTCGAATCTGAACCTCGACGCCAAGGTGACGATCAAGAAGGAGTACAGCGACTACATCGTCAAGAACGGCGCCTCGTCGGCCAACCTGATCGTCGGTGACAAGGTCACCGTCCGTCAGCTGCTGTACGGGATGATGCTGAAGTCGGGCTGCGAGGCCGCGATGGCGCTGGCTGACAAGTTCGGTTCCGGCTCGACGGTCTCGGCCCGCACCAAGAACTTCATCGCCAAGATGAACACCACGGCCAAGAACCTCGGCATGACGAACACGAAGTTCGACTCGTTCGACGGCATCAGCAAGGGCGCGAACGCCTCGACGCCGCGTGACCTCACCAAGCTCGCGCGCGACGTCATGAAGAACTCGAACTTCAAGAAGATCGTGGCGACGAAGTCCTACACGGCGAAGACCGTCACCAAGACCGGCAGCACCCGCACCATGGCGGCTTGGAAGAACACCAACGACCTTCTCGGCTGGAACGGCACGATCGGCATCAAGACGGGCTCCGGCACCGAGGCCAAGTACTGCCTCGTCTTCGCCGCCACCCGCAACGGCAAGACGATCGTCGGCACCGTCCTCACGTCCTCCTCCGCAGCCAACCGCATGGCGGACGTGAAGAAGCTCATGAACTACGGTTTCGCCACGCTGTAACCGCACCAGCACAAGGTAGGGGGCCGTCGCTCGACAG
>NZ_JBHVDX010000295.1:0-10106 GCF_042802555.1 Streptomyces sp. NPDC057474
ACCCCCCGCCCCCCCCACCCCACCCGGCCCGTCCCCGCCCCCGCCGGGGGCGGGGACGGGGACGGGGGCGGGGACGGGGGCGGGGACGGGCAGGGCGCCGAGGAAGCGTGCCCAGTCCACCCGGCCCCGAAAGAAGCCGGGGAGCGGGCCGTACCCGAAAGAAGCCGGGGGCGGGCCGCAGCCCCGGCGAAGGCCGGGAACGGCCGGCCCCGCAAAAGGGCCGGGAACGGCCCGGCCGGCGCGCAAGAGCGCAGCGGGCGGCCCCCCCCGGGCCGTGCTCATCCCATTCCGGGCCCGGACGACCGGGGCCCGGCCACCCCCCAGGAGGAACTCCTTGCACAGCACCCAGCCATCAGTAGCGGCGGAACGTGATCCGAGGCGCTGGGTCATCCTGGCGGTGATCTGTCTGGCCCAGCTCGTCGTCCTGCTCGACAACACGGTCCTCAACGTCGCGATCCCGGTGCTCACCGAGGACCTCGGCGCGAGTACGGCCGACGTCCAGTGGATGATCAACGCCTACGCCCTGGTGCAGTCCGGGCTGCTGCTCACCGCGGGCAGTTTCGCCGACCGCTACGGCCGCAGGCTGATGCTGCTCGCCGGGCTGGTCCTGTTCGGTCTCGGCTCCACCGCGGCGGCCATGGCGCACAGTTCCGGACAGCTCATCGCGGCCCGTGCCGGGATGGGGGTGGGGGGCGCGCTGCTCGCGACCACCACCCTCGCGGTGATCATGCAGGTCTTCGACGACGAGGAGCGGCCGCGGGCCATCGGCCTGTGGGGCGCTGTCAGTTCGCTGGGTTTCGCGGCCGGGCCGCTGATCGGCGGAGCGCTCCTGGACCGGTTCTGGTGGGGCTCGATCTTCCTGATCAACATTCCCGTCGCGCTGTTCGGGCTGCTGGCCGTTGCCCGGCTCGTGCCCGAGACCAAGAACCCGCAAGGGGAGCGGCCGGACGTCCTGGGTGCGCTGCTGTCCACCCTCGGCATGGTGGGCGTGGTGTACGCGATCATCTCCGGGCCGGAGCACGGGTGGTCCTCGCAGCGGGTGCTGGCGGCGGCGGTGGTGGGCGTCGTCGCCCTGTTCCTCTTCGTGCGCTGGGAGCTGCGCATCGACCACCCGATGCTGGACATGGGCTTCTTCAGCAGCCGCCGCTTCAACGGGGCGATCGCCGGCGGGCTGCTCGTGGCGCTCGGCATGGCCGGGTCGCTGTTCCTGCTGACCCAGCACCTGCAGCTCGTGCTCGGCTACGACGCGTTGCAGGCGGGTCTGCGCACCGCGCCGCTCGCTTTGACGATCGTCTGCCTCAACCTTGCCGGCGTCGGCGCGAAACTGCTGGCCAAGCTGGGCGCGGCACGGTCCATCACGCTCGGGATGACGCTGCTGGCGGCCGGGCTGAGCGCGGTCGCGGTGCTCGGCTCGGGGGCCGGCGCGGGGTATGGGGGGATGCTCGTCGGGCTGGTGCTGATGGGCTGCGGCATCGCGCTCGCCATGCCCGCCATGGCCGTGTCGATCATGTCGTCGATCCCGCCCGCCAAGGCGGGGGCCGGTGCGGGGGTGCAGGGCACACTGACCGAGTTCGGCGGCGGGCTGGGGGTGGCGGTGCTCGGTGCCGTCCTCGGGTCGCGGTTCGCGGCGCTGCTGCCGGTGGGGGTCGCCGCCTCGGGATCGATGGCCGAGGCTCTCACGGAGGCCGGCGGCGATCCGGTGCTGAGCGGCCAGGTGCACGACGCCTTCGAGAAGGCGGTGAGCACCAGCCAGCTGATCGGCGCCGCGGCGGTGTTCACCGGCGGCGTGCTGGCCGGAGTGCTGCTGCACCTGGCCGACCGGGCGGCGGGCGACGCCGCGGGTCCCGGCGCGCCGCGGGTCCCGGCCGGCCGGCAGGCCGCCGCCGGGTAGCCGGCCGGGGCCCTGCGGCCGGCCGCAGGGCGCCCCGGGGGGGGCGGGGGTGCCACCGGCCCGGGGCGCCCGCTATGCCCCAGCGCTGCGGGGGGACGCCCGTCAGGCTGGCCCGGGTCTGCGGGCGGGGGTGTCACCGGCCCGGGGCGCCCGCTATGCCCCAGCGCTGCGGGGGGACGCCCGTCAGACTGACCCAGGTCTGCTCCCGGATCTCCTCGCCGAAGACCTCCACCACGGCCTGGGTGAGGCGTTCGATCAGGGCGCGTTCCGACTCCCGCGTCAGACGGCGCTCGTAGATCTTGACGTCGATGTAGGGCATGTCCTTCCAGTCCCTTCGCTCGAAAACGCGTCGCACTCTCTCCCCTTTTTTTCCGGGCCCGGCCCGCCCCCCTTACCCGGTGCGGGCCAGGCCGGGCGTCTGGTGGGCCTGGGCGAGCGCCCGTGTCACCGCCCACACCAGATGGTCGACCTGGGCGTCGCTCAGGCCGGGGTGGCAGGGCAGGTTCACGTGCTCCTCGAACCAGAGGCGTTCGGCGTGCGGGCACTCGCCGGGGCCGTGTCCGCGCAGGCGCCACTCCGGGGAGAGATGGAGCGGGAAGTAGCGCAGCTGGATCTCCACCCCGAGCCGGTCGACGGCGCGGACGAAGCGCTCGCGCACCTCCCGGCCCGCGGACAGGAAGAACGTGTAGAGGTGGTAGGAGTGACGGCTGTCCGCCGCCGCGCGGTGCAGGCGCACCCCCTCGAACGCCGACAGCGCCTGGTCCAGGCGGCCCGCGATCCAGCTGCGGCGGGCCACGAACTGCTCCAGGCCGTCCAGCTGGACCAGACCGACGGCCGCCGCGGCCTCGGACATGGTGGCGTTCGTGCCCGCCCCGCGTATGCCGACGGCCGTGTGGCGGTACACGCCGTCGGCGAACTTCATCCAGGGCAGCAGCGCGGGAGCATCCTTCGGCGCGGCCCGCGGCACGTACACGCCGTCCACCTCGTTGTCGCGGATGCGCAGGACCCGCTCGGCCCACTCGTCCCGGGCCAGGGTGATCATGCCGCCCTCGCCGAGGGTGGTGATGTTCTTGGTGGAGTGGAAGCTGAAGCAGCCGATGTCGGCGAGTGCGCCGGGGTGGCGGCCCTTGTAGAGGGCGCCGATGCCGTGGGCGCTGTCCTCGACGACGACCGCGCCGTGGCGGCGGGCCACGGCCATGATCGGGTCCATGTCGGCCGGGTTGCCGCCGTAGTGGACCAGGAAGATCGCCCGGGTGCGGTCGGTGACCAGGCTCTGCAGGACGCCGGGGTCCATGTTCAGGGTGTCGGGGTCCACGTCGCAGAAGCGGACGCGCACGTCGTGGCCGAGCAGGGGCTGGATCGTGGCCTGGAAGGTCTGCGGGGTCACGATCACCTCGTCGCCCGGCGCCAGGTCCAAAAGCCGGGTCGCCAGTTCCAGGGCCACCGTTCCGCTGGTGACGCTCAGCGCGTGGCGGGCGCCGATCCGCCCGCCGAAGCGCTCCTCGAACCGCTCACGCCACACCCCGGAGGTCAGGGAGCCGCCGGCGTGCACGAGTTCGGCCAGGGCCGCGAGGTCGCGCTCGCCGACGACGCTGCCGCGGCGGGCGAAGGGCACGCGGTAGCCGCCCCCCGCACGTGCCGGGCCGCTCATGCCGCCTCCCCGGCACGCCGGCGCAGGGTGTCGGCGATGCGGGCCCGCAGGACCTTCTTGTCGACCTTGTTCAGGCCGGTGAGGGGGAAGGAGGCGACGGCTTCCACCCGGTCGGGCAGTTTGTACGCGGCCAGCCCCCGCGCGCGCAGCAGGGCGCGCAGCGCCGCCGGCTTCGGGGCCGGCCGGCCGGGCACCGCGATGACGTACGCGCAGATCTTCTCTCCCAGCACCGCATCGGGCATCGCGACGACGGCGGCCTGCTGGACGTCCGGATGCGCGCTCAGATGTCCCTCGACCTCGGTGGCGCAGACCTTGTCGCCGCCGCGGACGACGACGTCCTTGATGCGGCCCTCGACGACGATCTCACCGCCCGGCGTACGGCGCACCAGGTCGCCGCTGCGGTAGAAGCCGTCCGGTGTGAACGCCCGGGCGTTGTGTGCGGGCGCCCGGTAGTAGCCGCGCAGCGTGTAGGGGCCCCGGGTGATCAGTTCGCCGGTCTCGCCGTCGGGCACCTCCTGGCCGCCCTCGTCCACCACGCGTATCTCGTCGGCGGGGGAGACGGGCCGGCCCTGGGTGGTGAGGATCGTGTGGCGCGGGTCGTCGTGCCGGGTGAAGGTCAGCAGTCCCTCGGCCATGCCGAAGACCTGCTGCAGCCGCGCGCCGAGGACCCCTTCGATGCGGGCGGCCACCTCGTCGTGGAGTTTGGCGCTGCCGACCTGGACGGCCCGCAGGCTGCTCAGGTCGTGGCCGTGGCCCTCCTCGGCGGCCGCCAGCCACAGATGGACGATCGTGGGGATGAGCGAGGTGAGCGTGACGCGTTCGCGCTCGATCAGCGCAAAGCAGGCCGACGGCTGCGGCGTGCGCGCGAAGACCACGCGGCCGCCGGCGGCCAGCGTGCCGATGACACCGGGGCAGCCCCAGGGAAAGTTGAACTCCACCGGCAGGACCGCCAGATAGACGCTGTCCTGGCCAAGGCCGCAGATCTCGCCGGTGACCCGGCTCTGGTAGGCGTAGTCGTCGTGGGTGCGCGGGATCAGTTTCGGCAGCGCCGTGGTCCCCCCGGACAGCAGGAAGAACGCCACGTCCGAGGCGTCCGGCTCGGGCAGGCCGATGGGCTCGGCGTCCACGTCGGCCAGCGCCGTGAAGCCCGTCCCGGTCCCGCCCGGGTCCCCGGCCACGAACACCCGCGCCAGGTCCGGCAGGTCGCCTCGGAGCGTGCGGGCCAGCTCGCGGTGGTCGAAGCCGTTGCAGGTGTCCGGGATCACGTAGGCGCTCGCGCCGGACACCTCGGCGAGGTGGCGGATCTCGCTTGCGCGGTAGGCGGGCAGCGCGAACACCGGCAGCGCGCCGAGACGGAACAGCGCGAAGCAGACCGCGACGAAGTCCGGGGTGTTGGGCAGCTGCACCAGGACCCGGTCCCCGGCGGCGACGCCGCGCGCCGCGAAGCCCGCGGCGAGCCGGTCGCACCACACATCCAGGGCGCGGTAGGTGATGCGGCGCCGCCCGTCCGCGCAGACGAGCGCCTCCCGGTCGCGGTACTCGCCGGCCCACCGCCGCAGCAGCCCGCCGAGCGTCTCGCCCCGCCAGTATCCGGCCTCGCGGTAGCGCGCGGCCGTCTCCTCGGGCCAGGGAACGCAGTCGTCCAGCATCACTCTTCCTTCCGCCGTTGCCCGTGGCGGCCCAGTCTGAGCACCGGCGTTGACACGCCGCTGATGCGCGCACGGCCCGCCGCGTGCCGCGCGTCAGGCGCCGGTCAGCCCTGCGTCAGCACAGATCCGGTCAGCCCTGCGTCAGCACAGACAAGGGCGCGCACGGCCCGCGGTGTGCCGCGCGTCAGGCGCCGATCAGCCCTGCGTCAGCACAAAAAGCCAGCATGCCCACTGCGGGCTGAGCGCAGCCGTGCCAAGAGCGGGGCGAAGAAATGGGGAAGCATCCGATGGAGACCTGGGTCCTGAGCAGCCACGACATCGCGAAAGTCGTGGCCGCGGCCGGGCGCGACGCGCTGATGGGCCGGATCATCGACCGGCTCGCCGAAGGGTTCGCGCAGATCGGCCGCGGCGAACGGGACCTGTCGCCGCCGCGCGGCGGGTTCGAGCGTGCCGAGCCGGTGCCCGGCGTCTTCGAGTGGATGCCGCACCGCGATGCGGGCGACAGCATCACCCTCAAGACCGTCGGCTACAGCCCCGCCAACCCCCGCCGCTTCGCCCTGCCCACCATCATCGGCACGGTCGCCCGCTACGACGACCACACCGGCGCGCTCACCGCCCTGATGGACGGCGTGCTGCTCACCGCGATGCGCACCGGCGCGGCCTCCGCCGTCGCCAGCCGGCTCCTGGCCCGCCCCGGCAGCCGCACCCTGGGCCTGATCGGCGCGGGCGCCCAGGCCGTCACCCAGCTGCACGCCCTGTCCCTGGTGTTCGAACTGGAACGGGTCCTGGTGTGGGACGCCGAGGCGGCCCACCGCGACAGCTTCGCGCGCCGCGCCGCCTTCACCAAGATCCCCGTTCAGATCGCCGACCCCGCCCGGATCATCGCCGAGTGCGACATCGTCACCACCGCCACGTCGGTGCCCGCCGGCGCGGGGCCGGTGCTGCCCGACGGCCCGCACCGCGAGCACCTGCACATCAACGCGGTCGGCGCCGACCTCGTCGGCAAGACCGAACTGCCGCTCGCGCTGCTCACCCGCGCGTTCGTCAGCGCCGACCACCCCGAGCAGGCCCGGCGCGAAGGCGAGTGCCAGCAGCTCGCCGGGCACCGCACGGCACCGGGCCTGACCCGGCTGGCCGCCGAACCGGCGCTGGCCCGCCCCTGGCGCGAGCGGCTGAGCGTCTTCGACTCGACCGGCTTCGCCTTCGAGGACGCCCTGGCGATGGAGGTGTTCCTGCAGACGGCGGCCGAGCACGGGCTGGGCCGCCGGCTGCCCATCGAGCACCACCCGGCCGACGCCCTTGACCCCTACGCGCTGCAGCCCCTGCCCGCCGGCGCCCCGGCCGCCCGCTGAACCAGGCCCGCCCCCCATTTCGGGCACCACCGTGAAGGAGACCTGGCCGATGGCCCCCACGACCCTGCCCGCCCCCCGGCCGACCCTCGAGGACGGCGGAAGACGCCTGTTCGCCTGGCTGCGGCACATGCGCGACGAACACCCCGTCCACGAGGACGAGCACGGGGTGTTCCACGTCTACCGCCACGCCGACGTGCTCGCCGTCTGCGCCGATGCGGGAGTGTTCTCCTCCGAACTGCACCGGCTGCGCCCCCACTCCCGGGCGCTCACCGAACAGATCCTCTCGGTGACGGACCCGCCGGTGCACCGCACGCTGCGCCGCCTGGTGAGCCGGGCGTTCACGCCGCGCACCATCGCCGAGCTGGAGCCGCGGATCACCGCGCTCGCCGGGCAGCTCCTGGACGGCATCGAGGGCGAGGAGTTCGACCTGGTGGAGGACTTCGCCTACCCGCTGCCGGTCATCGTGATCGCCGAACTCCTCGGCGTGCCCGCCCAGGACCGCACCCTCTTTCGCTCCTGGTCCAAGCGGATGCTGTCGATGCAGGTCGAGGACCCGACAGACCTGCAGTTCGGCGACGACGCGGGCGAGGAGTACCACCGGCTCGTCAGGGAGCCGATGCAGGCGATGCACGCCTACCTGCTCGGGCACGTCGAAGACCGCAGGAAGAACCCGGGCGAGGACCTGATCTCCCGGCTGGTGGCCGCCGAGGCCGGCGGCGAGCGGCTCACGGACCGCCAGATCGCGGAATTCGGCGGCCTGCTGCTGATGGCAGGACACATCTCCACCTCCCTGATGCTCGCCAACACCGCCCTGTGCCTGCAGGACAGCCCCCAGGCCGCCGCCCGGGCCCGGGCCGACCGCACCCTGATCCCCGCCGTGATCGAAGAGGTCATGCGCCTGCGTCCGCCGATCACCGTGACGGCCCGCGTCACCACCCGGGAGACCGAGATCGCCCGGCACGCCGTCCCCGCCGGGCGCATGGTCCTCGCCTCGGTCCTGTCCGCCAACCACGACGAACGCATCTTCTGCGACCCCGAGCGCTTCGACCCCGGCCGCGAGCCGGCCCAGCAGATGGCCTTCGGCCACGGCATCCACTACTGCCTCGGCGCGCCGCTCGCCCGCCTGGAGGGCCGGATCGCGCTCGAGGCCCTCCTCGACCGGTTCGCCGACCTGCACATCACCCCCGGCGCGCGGCTGCGCCACCACCGAGAGGGACTGTTCGGTGTGCAGAACCTGCCGCTGACCGTACGGCGAGCCTGAGAGCGGAAAAGGGGCCAAGTGTGCGCACCGTACGAACCCTGCTGATCGACAACTACGACTCCTTCACCTACAACCTCTTCCAGATGCTGGCCGAGGTGAACGCCCGGCCCCCCGTCGTCATCAGCAACGACGACCACCAGGGGTGGGCGGCGCTGCGGCCCGGGGACTTCGACAACGTCGTCGTCTCACCCGGCCCCGGCCACCCCGCCGTCGACACCGACCTGGGGCTCAGCCGCCGGGTCATCGATCAGTGGGAGCTGCCGCTGCTCGGGGTGTGCCTGGGCCACCAGGCCCTGTGCCTGCTCGGCGGCGCCGTGGTGCGCCACGCGCCCGAACCCGTGCACGGCCGTATCAGCGCGATCCGTCACGACGGACGCGAGCTGTTCGCCGCGATCCCCCAGCCGCTGAACGTGGTCCGCTACCACTCGCTCACCGTCCACGAGCTCCCCCCCGAACTGGAAGCCACCGCATGGACCGCGGACGGGCTGCTGATGGCCGTCCGCCACCGCCGGGCACCGCGCTGGGGCGTGCAGTTCCATCCGGAGTCCATCAGCAGCGACCACGGCCACCGGCTGCTCGCCAACTTCCGGGATCTGAGCCTGCGCGCCCGGGGCCTGCCGCCGCCGGCCGGCGGGACCCCCCGCCCGGCCGGCGACCGCGAGTCCGCCGGGCGGGACACCACTGCCGGGCGGGACACCGCCGCCGGGCGGGACACCGCCGCCACTGCCGCCGGGCGGGACACTGCCGCCGGGCCCGGCGGCCTGCGGCTGCACGTGCGTGAACTGGCCGCGGTGCCCGACGCCGACGCCGCGTTCGAGGAACTCTTCGCGAGCGAAGAGGCCCGCTTCTGGCTGGACAGCAGCCGCATCGACCCCGGCCTGTCCCGCTTCACCTTCCTCGGCGCTCCCGCGGGCCCGCTGGGCCAGATCCTCACCTACGACGTCGCCGAGCGGCTGGTCCGCGTGAGCGACCGCTCGGGCGCCGAGGTGGAGCGCCGGCCCGGCACGCTCTTCGCGTATCTGGAGCAGGAGCTGGCGGCACGCCGTGTCCCCGCCGCCGAACTGCCCTTCGAGTTCAACCTCGGCTATGTCGGCTACCTCGGCTACGAGACCAAGGCCGACAGCGGCGGCGAACGGGAGCACACCGCCGAACTGCCCGACGGCGCCTTCGTGTTCGCCGACCGGATGCTCGCCCTGGACCATGCCGAGGGCCGTGCCTGGCTGCTCGCCCTGAGCGGCGCGCACCACCGCGGCAGCGCCCGCGACGCCGAGGCCTGGCTCGCCGGCGCCGCGCACGCCCTGGCCGCCACCGTGCCCCGCCCGCCCTTCTTGCTGCTGCCCGAGGAGGAACTGCCGCCGCTCGCAGTGGAGTTCCGCCACGACGTCGCCCAGTACCGGGAACTGGTCCAGCAGTGCCGGCGCCTCATCCGCGACGGCGAGACCTACGAGGTGTGCCTGACGAACCTGCTGCGCGTGCCCGGCCGCGTCGATGCGCTCACCGCCTACCGGGCGCTGCGCGCCATCAGCCCGGCCCCCTACGCCGCGTATCTGCAGTTCCCCCGCGGGGCGGTGCTCAGTTCCTCCCCCGAGCGGTTCCTGCGCATCGACGCGGCGGGCACCGCCGAGTCCAAGCCGATCAAGGGCACCCGGCCGCGCGGCGCCACCCGGGGCGAGGACGACGCGCTCGCGCGGAACCTGGCCGCCGCCGAGAAGGACCGCTCCGAGAACCTGATGATCGTGGACCTCGTCCGCAACGATCTCGGGCAGGTCTGCGAGATCGGCAGCGTGCACGTGCCGAGCCTGTTCGAGGTCGAGTCCTACGCCACCGTCCACCAGCTGGTGAGCACGGTACGGGGACAGCTGGCGGCAGGCGTCTCGCGCCCCGGGGCGGTGCGGGCGGCGTTTCCCGGCGGGTCGATGACGGGCGCCCCCAAGGTGCGCACCATGCGGTTCATCGACCACCTGGAGGCCGGGCCGCGCGGCGTCTACTCGGGCGCCCTGGGCTACTTCGCGCTGAGCGGGGCGGTCGACCTCAGCATCGTCATCCGCACGATCGTCGCCACCGAGGAGGCCGCCACCATCGGCGTGGGCGGGGCGGTCATCGCGCTGTCCGACCCGGACGAGGAGGTCCAGGAGATGCTGCTCAAGTCCCGCACCACACTGCGGGCGCTGCGCCAGGCCCGCGCCCTCGCCCTCGCCCGGGACCGCGCACTGCTGGCCGGCAGCGCGCGGTGAGCGCCGCCGCACCGCCGGCCGGCGGCGCTCACCGCAGCCGCGCGAACGACTCGGCGCAGGCGCCGGCC
>NZ_JBHVDX010000296.1:0-10101 GCF_042802555.1 Streptomyces sp. NPDC057474
CCGCTACCCGGTGCTGCGCGAACTGCGCGCCCACATGCCGCCCCCGGCCCGCCGCACCTTTCCGCCGGAGGACGTCGCCGCCCGGCTGGTGCGCGCCGTGGAACGCCGCCGTACCGCCGTGTACGTGCCGGGCTGGCTGCGCCTGGTCCAGCTGGGGCGCGTGACCCTGCCGCCCGCGGTCGTACGGCTGTGGTGGCGGGGTCAGACGACCGCGCCCCGGCCCGGGTCGTCGTCGTCCTCGTCGTGGCCGTTCATCCGCATCACCAGCGTGGCGAAGCCGCCGAGGAAGCCGCCGATGCCCACGGTGGTGAGCCACCAGGTCATCTCCCAGCCGAGCAGAACGGCGAGCAGCAGCAGAACCGGGCCGCCGACCACCCCCAGCCAGGCGAACTTGGCGGTCGCGTCGGCCTCCGGCAGCGGGGGCGGCTCGGGCGGCACGAAGTGGCCCTCGCCGTCCTCGTCGTCGGAGTCCCTGTCGCCCTTGTCCAGGTCCTCGCCGACCGGGTCGGGAACGCTGTAGTCGCGCGGACCCGAGCCGACGCCGGGTGCGAACGCGACCGAACTGCCCAGCGGCTTGGGGGCCGCGGGGCCGGCGGCGGCATCGGGGGACTTGTCCGCGGAGTCCTCCGGCTCGGCCTCCAGCAGGGCCAGGTCCTCCACCGACTTGTACGGCTTGCTGCCCGGCGGGTCCGGCGGCTCGTCGCCGAATCCGGCGACGATGGCCCGCCACGCGGCGTCCTCGTCGAACGGCACGTGCTGTTCCTCGCCCACGTGCTGCTCCTCGCCCGGCGAATCGCCGGACGAGGAGCCCGCGGAGCCGCCCGCGGAGCTGTCCGAGGAGCCGCCCGGGGAGTCGCCCCGCGAGTCGCCGTGGCGCTCGCCGAGGGGCGCTCCCTTCTCCTCCGGCTCACGCTCGGAGTCGTGCTCAGCCACCAGTGGCCGTCCCTTCCCTCTGCTCCAAGGATCCCGGACCGGTCTGCTCCACGGACCCCGAATCAGACTGCTGTACGGATTCCGCCTCGGAGTCCTTCACATGTGCCGCTCCGGACTCCGTCACGTGTTCCGCGCCGGACCCCGTCACGAGCCGGGTGACGAACGCGTGGCTCTCCTCGAAGATCCGGTCCGCATCGTGGTCCAACGTCGCGACATGATGACTCTGTTCCAGCAGGATCTCCGTGACGTCCGTCGACGACACCCGGCCGAGGACGCGCTCGGAGTCGACGGGCGGCACCACATGGTCCCGCGGGCTGTGCAGCAACAGCAACGGCTGGGTTACCTGGGGCAGTTCACCGTCGACGAGACGGAGGAAGTTACGCAGTGAGTGCGCCGCGTGCAGCGGCACGTGGCTGTACCCCAGCTCCTCGACGCCCTCCTTCGCGATGTCGCTGGTGATCCCCTTCGTGGTGGGGACGAAGTGCCGAAGCAGGGGGAGGGCGTGCGCGGCCGGGCCGTGCACCTTGTTGGCCGGGTTGACGACCATCACGCCGGCGACCCCGTCCCCGTGCTTCGCGGCCAGCCGCAGCGCCAGCGCGCCGCCCATGGACAGCCCCGCCACGAAAACGTGCGCACAGCGCTCGCGCAGGGCCCGCAACTCGCGGTCCACCTCCGCGTACCAGTCCTGCCAGCCCGTCGGGCGCATGTCCTCCCAGCGGGTGCCGTGTCCCGGCAGCAGGGGCAGCGCTACGGTCAGTCCCCGCGCGGCGAGATGCTCCGCCCAGGGGCGCAGCGACTGCGGGGACCCGGTGAACCCGTGGCAGAGGAGGACTCCGACCTCCCCGCCCTCGTGGTGGTACGGCTCGGCTCCAGGAAGGACCGGCACGGTTCGGTCTCCCGTTCATGAGAAGGGTGTGAATGAGTCCGGATGTGGTTCACCGTACGCGACCGCACTGACACCGACCAGGGGCTTCGAGCGGTGGAGGACCGGTGAAGGAGCCGGTGGGGAAGCGGGTGGGGACCATGGGAGGCGCTCGACACCGGCCGGACCTGTCGGACTCTTCCTCAGGCGTCCGGGTTAAGGTCTGATCCACGGATCACAGAGAGGCACTCGGTTGTTGTACGGCGCGATGAAGGTCGCTATCGGGGGACCGCTCAAGGTCACCTTCAGGCCCTGGGTGGAGGGCCTGGAGAACATTCCGGCCGAGGGCGCCGCGATCCTCGCGAGCAACCACCTCTCCTTCTCGGACTCGTTCTTCCTCCCCGCGGTCCTCGACCGCAAGGTCACGTTCATCGCGAAGGCCGAGTACTTCACCACCCCCGGGATCAAGGGCAAGCTGACGGCCGCCTTCTTCAAGGGTGTCGGCCAGCTCCCCGTGGACCGCTCAGGCGCGCGCGGTGCGGGTGAGGCCGCGATCAAGAGCGGGATACAGGTCATCGAGAGCGGCGAGCTGTTCGGCATCTACCCCGAGGGCACCCGCTCGCCCGACGGTCGGCTCTACCGCGGTAAACCCGGTGGCCTGGCCCGCGTGGCCCTTGCCACCGGCGCACCCGTCATCCCCGTCGCCATGATCGACACGGAGAAGATCCAGCCCCCCGGCAAGGTCCTGCCGAAGGTGATGCGCCCCGGCATCCGCATCGGCAAGCCCCTCGACTTCAGCCGCTACCAGGGCATGGAGCACGACCGCTTCGTCCTGCGGGCGCTGACCGACGAGGTCATGTACGAGATCATGAAGCTCTCCGGCCAGGAGTACGTCGACATGTACGCGACCGCCGCGAAGCGGCAGATCGCGGACGCTGCCAAGGCGGAGAAGGAGGCCGACAAGGCCGCCAGGGCCGCCCTCGCCAAGGCCGAGAAGGAACAGGCGGCCAAGGACCTGGCGGAGAGGGCCCGGGCCGACAAGGACCGGCCGGCTTCGTAACGGCCGCGTTCCCGGGTACGGTCGCGTTCCCGGACGCGTCTGCCAAGGGGGGCCTGGTGGCGAGTGAGCCGAAGGGGCACAGGCTTGGCGCCCCGGAGGCGAACCGAGCCAAAAACAAAGGGGGGCCATGCCGGAGCGTGAGCGGGTCATGACGATGTCGGTCGAGCAGCCGCTGTGGCGTGCGCTCACCGGCTACCGGATCCTGACGATGATCTACGCGGTCGGCCTCTTCGTCAGCGCGTACGACAAGTTCGAGCGCCCCTGGCTGGCCGTCGCCTACTTCGCGGTGCTGGCCGGCTGGACGCTGGTGACCCTGCCCAAGGTCGCGAACGCGGCCAGCTGCACCAAGCGCTTCCTCGCCGCCGACCTCACCATCGCGATCGTCGGCATCCTCCTCACCCGGCTCGCCGACTCGACCGCGCGGGTGGAGGCCGGAGGCCCCACGCTGCCGTCGATATGGACCGCCGGCGCCGTGCTGGCGTTCGCCGTCAAGGGCGGCTGGCGCTGGGCCGCGTTCGCCTCCACGCTCGTCGCCGTCGCCAACCTGATCCACCGTGGCGCCCCCACCCGCGACACCATCCACAACGTACTGCTGGTCTGGGTCGCCTCCATCGCCATCGGTTACGTCGTCGAGGTCGCCCGTGCCTCCGAGCGCACCCTCGCCCGGGCCCTGGAGATCGAGGCCGCCACCCGCGAACGGGAACGCCTCGCCCGGGACATCCACGACGGCGTCCTCCAGGTCCTCGCCATGGTCCAGCGGCGCAGCGCCGCCCTCGGCGGCGAGGCCGCCGAGCTGGGCCGGATGGCGGGCGAGCAGGAGGTCGCCCTGCGCACCCTGGTCTCCGGCGGCCTGGTCCCCGTCTCCCGTATCTCGCAGGACGCGGCCCAGGGAGCGCTCGTACGGGCGGTGGACGAACCGGACGGGACCGGCGCCGACGGTGCCTCGGGTCCCGTGGACCTGCGCGCCCTCCTCGCCCCGTACGCCGGCGCGCTGGTCACCTTCTCCGAGCCCGGCAGCCCGGTGCCGCTCGCCCCGCGGGCCGCGCGGGAGCTGGCGGCGGCAGTCGGCGCCGCCCTGGACAATGCGCGCGAGCACGCGGGAGACGGGGCACGGGCCTGGATCCTGGTCGAGGACTGGCCGGACGAGATCATCGTGACCGTTCGGGACGACGGCCCCGGCATCCCCGAGGGACGGCTCGCCCAGGCCGAGGGCGAGGGCCGGCTCGGGGTGGCCCTCTCCATCCGGGGGCGGCTGCGTGACATCGGCGGCACGGCCGAACTGATCTCGGTGCCCGGACAGGGCACGGAAGTCGAACTGAAGGTGCCCAAGGCCGCAGAGGGGCCGAAGGGCGTACGGGGGAAGGCGGAGAAGCGGTGACGGAGAGCGTGGAGAACGGCAGGCCGGTGGACGGGCAGGCACAGCCCGGTGGCAGCGGCCCGCTCAGGGTCATGGTGGTCGACGATCACCCCATGTGGCGCGACGCCGTCGCCCGCGACCTGGCCGAGTCCGGCTTCGACGTGGTCGCCACGGCGGGCGACGGCGAGCAGGCGGTGCGGCGCGCCCGGGCCGCCGCGCCGGACGTCCTCGTCCTGGACCTGAACCTGCCGGCGAAGCCGGGGGTGCAGGTCTGCAAGGAACTGGTCGGCGCGAACCCGGCGTTGCGGGTGCTGGTCCTGTCGGCGAGCGGTGAGCACGCGGACGTCCTGGAGGCGGTGAAGTCCGGAGCCACCGGCTATCTGCTGAAGTCCGCCTCGACCGAGGAGCTGATCGACGCCGTACGCCGCACCGCGGTCGGCGACCCCGTCTTCACCCCCGGCCTCGCGGGCCTGGTCCTCGGCGAGTACCGCCGCCTGGCCTCCGAGCCCGCCCCCGGGCCGGGCGCCGACGAGCCCAAGGCCCCGCAGCTCACCGACCGTGAGACCGAGGTGCTCCGGCTCGTCGCCAAGGGGCTGAGCTACAAGCAGATCGCCGAACGCCTCGTCATCTCGCACCGCACGGTCCAGAACCACGTCCAGAACACCCTCGGCAAGCTCCAGCTCCACAACCGGGTGGAACTGGTCCGCTATGCCATAGAGCGCGGTCTCGACGACGAGTAAACACCGCGAATCACCCCATAGGGTGAGGATGATTTGATCAACTCCGATCAACTCACCCTCAATCGGCCGCAATTCGCCGGAATTGACTTCCCGTTCATGCCGACGTGACCTGGATCACTATTAGCGTGGCCCTCACCAGGCAACCGCGGCGAAGGGACATTTCCATGCGCGTCGGAGTACTCACCGGAGGCGGCGACTGCCCCGGGCTCAACGCCGTCATCCGGGGCATCGTCCGCAAGGGCGTGCAGGAGTACGGTTACGACTTCGTCGGCTTCCGGGACGGCTGGCGGGGTCCGCTCGAGAACGACACCGTCCGGCTCGACATCCCCGCCGTGCGCGGCATCCTCCCCCGCGGCGGCACCATCCTCGGCTCCTCGCGCACCAACCCGCTCAAGCAGGAGAACGGCATCCGCCGGATCAAGGACAACCTCGCCAAGCAGGAGGTCGAGGCGCTCGTCGCCATCGGCGGCGAGGACACGCTCGGTGTGGCCGCGCGCCTGTCGGACGAGTACGGCGTGCCGTGCGTGGGCGTCCCGAAGACGATCGACAACGACCTCTCGGCCACGGACTACACCTTCGGCTTCGACACGGCTGTCGGCATCGCGACGGAGGCCATCGACCGCCTCCACACCACCGCCGAGTCGCACATGCGCGTCCTGGTCGTGGAGGTGATGGGCCGTCACGCCGGCTGGATCGCCATCCACTCCGGCCTGGCCGGCGGCGCCAACGTCATCCTCATCCCGGAACAGCGCTTCGACGTCGACAAGGTGTGCGCCTGGGTGACGTCCCGCTTCAAGGCCTCGTACGCGCCGATCGTGGTCGTCGCGGAGGGGGCCATGCCGAAGGACGGCGAGATGGTCCTCAAGGACGGCTCACTCGACTCCTTCGGACACGTCCGCCTCTCCGGGGTCGGCGAATGGCTGGCCAAGGAGATCGAGAGGCGAACGGGTAAAGAAGCCCGTACGACCGTGCTCGGCCACGTCCAGCGCGGCGGCACGCCCTCCGCCTTCGACCGCTGGCTCGCCACCCGCTTCGGACTCCACGCCATCGACGCCGTCCGCGACCGCGACTTCGGCAAGATGGTCGCCCTCCGCGGCACCGACATCATCCGCGTCCCCATCGCCGACGCCACGGCCAAGCTGAAGACGGTCGACCCCCAGCTGTACGAGGAGGTGGGCGTCTTCTTCGGCTGAGGCGCGCGGGAGAGCTCGGGTGGTTCGCAGAAGCAGCCCCTGAAAGGCAGAAGCAGGGGCTGCGCCCCGCTTCCGCCTTTCGCTTCCAGGGGCGCGGGGAACTGCGCGAGAGGCCCCCACCCACCCGCAGCCGGCGAACCCACCGAAGCGGGGTCGTAGGGGCGCAGCCCCTGAGGATGGGACGGGTAGGGGCGGCGGGGGCGAGGAATCTAGCGCGCACGCAGAGACTGAACCTCCGCCACCAGCTCACGCACCACAGTCACCCCATCCAGCGTCAGCACCGACTCCGGATGGAACTGCACCCCCGCGAACCCGGCCCCCCGCAACGCGTGCACCTCACCGCTCGCGCTGCGGCTGACCTCGACCCCACGGGCCGCCAGCTCCGCCGCAGCCTCATCGTCGCAGTGGGCCACGAAGCTGTTGTAGAACCCGACCGTCTCACCTCGCCCGAACAGATCGATGCCGGTCTGCGCCCCCTGGTACGGCACCTCCTTCCGCACGATCGCCAGCCCCAGCTCCGCCGCGATCAGCTCATGCCCGAGACACACCCCGAGCACCCCGTACCGATGCCCCCGCACGGCCTCGGCGGTCAGCCCCCGCAGGAACCGCATCTTCGGGTCGTCGAGGTCCCCCGGATCCCCGGGCCCGGGTCCCAGCACCACCACCCCCTCGTGCGCGAGCACGACCTCCCGCAGCCCCGGCTCGTCGTACCGCCGTACCGTCACCTCCAGCCCGGACGACCGCAGCAGATGCGCGAGCATCGCGGTGAACGTGTCCTCGGCGTCGACGACGAGCGCATGCCCCGTCAGCTCGGCCGTCCGCTCCTGCATCCGCAGCCAGAACGGCGCCAGCGAGGCCCGCCGCCCGTCCAGCGCGGCCCGCACCCCCGGGTCCTCCGCCAGCCGCGGCCGCACCCGCTCCCGCCCCGGCCGCCCGGCCCGTACGCCCAGCGCCGCCAGCACCCCCGCCGCCTTCGCATGCGTCTCGGCGACCTCGCCCGCCGGATCCGACCCCCGGACGAGCGTGGCCCCCACCGGCACCTTCAGCCGCCCGTCCGCCGCGATGTCGGCGGTACGGATCAGAATCGGCGAGTCCAGGGTCTGCGCCCCTCCCGAGCCTCGCCCCACCAGCGCCAACGCCCCCGCGTAGTACCCGCGCCCGCCCACCTCGTGCCGCTGGATCACCCGGCACGCGTTCTGCACCGGCGAGCCGGTGACCGTGGCGGCGAACATCGTCTCCTTCAGCACCTCCCGCACATCCAGCGAGGAGCGCCCCCGCAGCTCGTACTCGGTGTGCGCGAGGTGCGACATCTCCTTCAGCCTGGGCCCGATGACGACCCCGCCCATGTCACCGACCGTGCACATCATCTTGAGCTCCTCGTCGACGACCATCGACAGCTCCTCGATCTCCTTGCCGTCGGCGAGGAAGGCCAGCAGATCCTCCGGCGTCGGCCCCTCGGCCGGATAGCGGTAGGTCCCGCTGATCGGGTTCATCACGACCGTCCCGCCGGACATCCGGACGTGCACCTCCGGGCTGGCGCCGACCAGCGTCCGCTCGCCGGTGTGCACCACGAACGTCCAGTACGCGCCCCGCTCGCCCTCCAGCAGCCGCCGGAACAGCGCCAGCGCGTCGGCGCGGCCGAAGCCCGGGATCGTGCCCTCGTAAGTCCGCCGGATCACGAAGTTCGCGCCCTCGCCCCGCCCGATCTCCTCGCGCAGCACCCGGCCGACGATCTCCGCGTACGCCTCGTCGTCCACGTCGAAGCCGCCGCCCTCGACCCGGACGTCATGCGCGGGCAGCTCCGCGAGGGCCCGGTCCAGCGGCAGCTCGTACGACTCCTCCGGCACCAGCACCGACAGGGGCGTCCCGTCGTCGCGGACATCGAAGCCGCGTTCGCGGATCTGCCGGAAGGGGACCAGCGCCAGTCCCTCGTCGGGGATGTCGGCGAGCCGCTCGTACGTGGTCACCGGGCCGATCAGCAGCTCCACCGTGTCGTGGTCGTGCAGGCCGGGGGTGCGGCGGCGCAGCAGGGCGAACGGGCGGTCGTCGGACAGGAGCCGGGTCAGGTCCATGGGTTCCTCTTCCCTGGGGGATCACGGTCGTCGCGGTGATCGGGGAGGAGCGGCCGGGCCCTGGAAACACCGAAGGCCGCCCCTCGGGCGGCCTTCGCGAAGTCTTGCGTACGCGCAGTCAGTGGGCCGCCGGATGAGCGGTCCACCACCAGTTCTGGGTCGAGTGCGCGAACATGCGCCGCACCTTACCGGACAGGCTCCGGGAACTCACGTGATCAACACCCCACGGTCGACCTATGATCACATCTGCCGATCTCGCATCTGTCTTCTTTTTTGACATGTTCTAGTCGAATTCGTGGATCATTGAAGGGTGAGTTTGTCACTCACGTCGAGAATGCGGCCCCTGGCCTTCGTCGCGGCGACGGCCGTCCTCCGGCCGCCACGCCACCCGCCCGCGGACCCCGCTCCGATCGAGCGGGGTTCGTCTCACTTGATGAGCAGGGGGATGGACGCCCGACATGACCCCGTAATGTGGACGTCGTGACCGTGAACGCTAAGTCCAGCGCGAGCGCTGGCAACACCTGGCGAGACCTGCCCGCGGCGCAGCAGCCCGAGTACCCCGACACCGAGGCTCTGCGCGCAGTCGTTGCGGAGCTCGAGTCGTATCCGCCGCTCGTCTTCGCGGGCGAGTGCGACCAGCTGCGCGCCCGGATGGCGTCCGTCGCCAAGGGAGAGGCGTTCCTCCTCCAGGGCGGCGACTGCGCCGAGGCCTTCGACGCCGTGTCGGCCGACCACATCCGCAACAAGCTGAAGACGCTGCTCCAGATGGGCGCGGTCCTCACGTACGCGGCCTCCGTGCCGGTCGTGAAGGTCGGCCGGATCGCCGGGCAGTACTCCAAGCCGCGCTCCAAGGGCACCGAGACCCGCGACGGCGTGACCCTGCCGACGTACCGCGGCGACTCGGTCAACGGCTTCGACTTCGACGAGGCGTCCCGCATCCCGGACCCCGAGCGCCTGAAGCGGATGTACAACGCCTCCGCCTCCACGCTCAACCTGGTCCGCGCCTTCACCACCGGCGGTTACGCCGACCTGCGCCAGGTGCACGCCTGGAACCAGGACTTCGTGAAGTCGTCCCCGTCCGGCCAGCGCTACGAGCAACTCGCCCGCGAGATCGACAACGCGCTGAACTTCATGCACGCCTGCGGGACCGACCCGGAGGAGTTCCGCACCGTCGAGTTCTTCTCCTCGCACGAGGCGCTGCTGCTCGACTACGAGTCGGCGCTCACCCGCGTGGACTCGCGCACGGGGCACCTGTACGACGTCTCCGCGCACATGGTGTGGATCGGTGAGCGCACCCGCCAGCTGGACCACGCGCACATCGAGTTCGCCTCGCAGATCCGCAACCCGATCGGGATCAAGCTCGGCCCGACGACCACGGCCGAGGACGCGCTGCAGTACATCGAGCGCCTCGACCCGGACCGCGAGCCGGGCCGTCTCACCTTCATCGTGCGCATGGGCGCGGACAAGGTCCGCGACAAGCTGCCCGAGCTGGTCGAGAAGGTCACCGCCTCCGGCGCGACCGTGGCCTGGGTGAGCGACCCGATGCACGGCAACACCTTCGAGGCGGCCTCCGGCCACAAGACCCGCCGCTTCGACGACGTGCTCGACGAGGTCAAGGGCTTCTTCGAGGTCCACAAGGGCCTCGGCACCCACCCGGGAGGCATCCACGTGGAGCTGACCGGTGACGACGTCACCGAGTGCGTGGGCGGCGGCGACGAGATCTTCGTCGACGACCTGCACCAGCGTTACGAGACGGCGTGCGACCCCCGGCTCAACCGCAGCCAGTCCCTGGACCTGGCGTTCCTGGTCGCGGAGCTGTACCGGGACTAGTGACAGCTGTGACAGCAGAGTGGAGTGGGGCGCGGATCACATACGATCCGCGCC